>JBHALC010000104.1:0-5258 GCA_041827565.1 Erysipelotrichaceae bacterium | reverse complement strand
ATTCCATAATTTTTTCATAGGCTTTAGTCACATTTCCCTTTAAAAAATTAAACATTTCCATTTCCTCCTTTTTTTAAATTTTCAATCATTGCTGTTAAATCAATTGCTTTTTTCATTAAGTCTGTCTTTTTTTCATAACTAGATTCATTAAAAATTTGTTTGCGTAAATTAGCTAATGTATTTTCTAAATGATATAATCGTATCACAATAATATTTCCATTTACAATGCTTTCATTAAAGCCTTTTGAGTATAACTCATTATCTAAAATTTCAGCAATCACCCTCTTTTGATTTTCATTTAAATCATTAAACAAATTACTAACTTCTATTTCAGAAGCCTCATAATAAAGGTTAATAATTTTATGTGCTATTTCATTTAAATCTTCATTAGGCAAATTACCTAATTGACTTACAAACAAATCACATGCTCTTTTACTACATAAAATTTGATTTAATAATTCTAATTGTGCTTTTTCAATTCCACTTTTAGCAGCTTTAAAAATTGGTTTCGGTATATTACGATTCACTATTTTTTGATTACTATAATCAAAACTAGTAATATTTTTTAAAACTTCATAATATGCTTTTTGTTCTATTTCATCATTTAATTTACTAATCTCATTAGCTATTTCCATTGCATATTGCTTTTTGTCGCTATAATTATCTAAATTATATTTTGTTTTTAGATACTCAAATAAAAAGTGAATCCAAGGAATTGTTTTTTCAATAGTAGATAAAAATCGCTCATTTCCTTCTTTCATTAAAAATTCATCGGGATCTTTTTCACTATTCCAATCTACAATCTCAAACTTTAGATGATTTTTTGTTGCTAATAGCCCAAATTTATACGTCGCGTTTTTACCTGCATTATCACCATCAAAACATACATAAACAGGGGTATTTAATCTTTTTAATGCCTGAATTTGCTCTTGTGTAACTGCTGTTCCTAGCGTAGCAATACAGTTTTCTACTCCCGCTTTATCAAAAGCAATTACATCCATTGTTCCTTCAACTAAATAAATATTTTCATACTTATTTATATTCGATTTTACTCTATGGTAGTTATATAGTAAATTTCCTTTTACATATACTTTAGTTTCTGAAGTATTTACATATTTTGCATCAGCATTAGTTAAAGTTCTCCCTGTAAATCCAACTGGATTCCCCTCCAAATCATGAATTGGAAAAACAAGTCGTTCCTTAAACACATCTGAATAATTTAAAGAATCATGAATTAAATAAGCTTCTTTCATTAACTCGTAATCAAATCCTTTTTCTTTTAAATAATAACTTAAATTTCCATCATCGTATCCTATTTGGAATTTCTCAATTTGCGCTTTTAAAATATCTCTTCTTTTTAAATAATTTTGCGCAATTTCATTAATCAATACTTGATAAGAAGTATATAATATTGCTTCTTGGTTAATATCATAATAAGGTTTTTTACTCAAATCAATTTTAGGTAATGATTGAGTAACATTAATGTTAATTCCCAATGGTCTTCCTAGCTTAGCTACTGCTTCATTAAAACTACATTTTTCATAATCTATAACAAATGAAAATACATTTCCACTTGCACCACATGCAAAGCATCTAAAGATTTGCTTGTCTTTATGAATATGCATACTAGGAGAATGATCGTCATGAAAAGGGCACACACAAACATAATTTTTCCCTTTCCTTTCTACTGGAATATACTGAGAAATAACATCAACTATATCACTATTTTTACGAATCTCTTCTATGATTTCTTTCTCAATATAATTACTCATTAGAATTTCAAGCTTTCTTCAATATAATTTCTTAATTCAGTAATTGCAATTCGCTCTTGTTGCATTGTATCACGATTACGAATCGTTACACAACGGTCTTCTAGAGAATCAAAATCAAAAGTAATACAGAATGGAGTTCCTATTTCATCTTGTCTTCTATAACGTTTCCCTATACTTCCAGCTTCATCAAAGTCTACATTAAAGTATTGAGATAAATCATTAAATATTTCTAATGCCTCATTACTAATTTTTTTCGTTAATGGCAAGATAGCAGCTTTAAATGGAGCTAATACTGGATGTAACTGTAAAACAATTCGAGAATCATTTTCTAATTCTTCCTCTTTATAAGCCTCACTCATAAATGTTAGCATCATACGCTCAACCCCTACTGAAGGTTCAATTGTATATGGTAAATAACGCTCATTTGTTGTTGGATCAAAGTATTCTAAGTTTTCTTTACTTCCTTCTTGATGTGCTTTTAAGTCAAAATCTGTACGGTTAGCAATACCCCAAAGTTCTCCCCATCCAAAACTGAAGTTATATTCAATATCACATGTTCCATTAGAATAATGTGATAATTCTTCTGGTGAATGCTCTCTTAATCGTAAATTCTCTTTTGAAACACCTAAATTTACTAAGAAATCCATACAGTATTTCTGATAGAATTCATACCAATACATATCTTCTCCAGGTTTAGTGAAGAATTCTAATTCCATTTGCTCAAATTCTCTTGTTCTAAAAATAAAGTTTCCTGGTGAAATTTCATTTCTAAACGATTTCCCGATTTGTCCAATTCCAAACGGTATTTTTTTACGAGAAGTTCTCTGCACATTTTTAAAGTTTACAAACATTCCTTGTGCTGTTTCTGGTCTTAAGAAAACAGTATTTTTAGCTGTCTCTAAAACTCCTTGATATGTTTTAAACATTAAGTTAAACTGACGAATTTCAGTAAAATCATGTGATCCACAATCTGGACAAGCTATATGATGTAATTTAATGTAATCTTGCATTTGTTCATTTGACCACCCATCAATTCCAATCTCATTTGAATTATCTTCAATTAACTTATCTGCACGATGACGACTCTTACAGTTTTTACAATCCATTAATGGATCTGAAAATCCATCTAAATGTCCACTTGATTTCCAAACACCCGGATTCATTAATATTGCAGATTGAATACCTACATTATTGGGAATCTGTTGAATAAATTTTTTCCACCACGCATTTTTCACATTATTTTTAAATTCAATTCCTAAAGGTCCAAAATCCCAAGTATTAGATAATCCACCATAAATTTCAGATCCTTGGTATACAAAACCATTTTTCTTCATATGTGTTACTACTTTTTCAAACTTATTTTCCATTGTACTGCTCTCCTTCTAAATATTTTTGAATCTTTGGCTCAACCAAAGTATAAGTTTTAATAAAATCAATAAAAATCTTACATTCTTCATATGTAATATTCATATCAAGATATTTTTTTAATGTTGTTTCATTTACTCTACTGATTACATTAAAATAAATTAATTGTTGTTTCTTTAAGAGATGGTCTCCAATTCTAAAAAAATCTTGACTAACAAAACCACCATCTTCAATTGATATTCCGATGATATCACTTGTTTTCCCACTACGAACACACTCATTGACTTGTAATGAAATCCCATTTTCAAGGCAAAGATAATATAAGAAATAAAATAATTTATGATATTTAGGTAATTGTTTCATAAACTGAATTACAGTATAATTTTCAAATTCTAATCGATGAATATACTCACAAATTATCTGTATTATCAATAAAGATTCATAATCTAATCCCATGCTACTTGAAATTAATTTACTAGAAATCAATCTTTTAACTTTCGAATCCAACAATTCAATATAAGCATAACTTCCAATTTCACAACTTACCTTATTTTTACTATTTTGTTTTTTTATTCCTACTGCATTAAATGAAATTTTTCCTTGATTACTAATTGCATAGATAATTTCATTACTTTCCAAGTATGGTATTTTATGATATACAAACACCTCTAACTTATTCGTATTCATTATATCCTAAATCTTTAAGTTTACTTTCTTTATTTCGCCAGTCTTCTTCTACTCTAACAAATAATCCTAAATGAACTTTTTTTCCAAACATCAATTCTAAATCTTTTCTTGTAGAAATCCCTATTTCTTTAATCATCGAACCTTGTTTTCCTACTAAGATTGGTTTTTGACTTTTTCTTTCTACCATAATTAATGCCTCAATTATAATTAAGTTTTCCTTTTCAACAAACTTTTCAATTACAACTGCAACAGAATGAGGTATTTCCTCTTTTGTTAAGAAAATAATTTTTTCTCTAATTAGTTCTTTCATAATAAAACTTCTAGGATGATCACTTTTCATATCAGAAGGAAAATACTGTACCCCTTCTTCAAAATGTGATTTTGTTACTTCAAGTAAAGTTTTAAGATTATGATGTTTTAAGGCTGAAACAGGAATAATCTCAGCAAAATTATATCGTTTTTCCCATTCAATTAATATATCGATTAAATCTTCTTTACTCAATAAATCAATTTTATTAACTAAAAGAAATACAGGTGCATTTGTATTCTTTATTTTATCTAATACAAATTCATCTCCTTTCCCAAAAGGCGCACTAGCATCTACAATCCAATAAATCACATCTACTTCTTGAATTGCATTATAAGCAAAGCGGTTTAAAGTAGATCCTAGTAAATGTTTAGGTTTATGAATACCTGGTGTATCAATAAAAATATACTGACAATCTTCTTCTGTGCGAATTCCTTGAATATTATTTCTCGTGGTTTGAGCTGTAGGTGTTACAATTGCTATTTTTTGCTCCACTAATGCATTTAATAAAGTTGATTTCCCTGCATTCGGTCTTCCAATTATTGCAATAAACCCTGATTTCATCCTAAATCCTCACTTGTAAACTTAAATGGAATTAAGTCATCTACTGATACTTCTAATCGATCATGATTGTTTGTAAGGATAACTAAATTATCTAATGGCAATAATTCAGATAATACTTGGCGACAAGCCCCACACGGTGAAGTTAATCTTTCTGCATGCGTTACAATTGCAATCATTTCAAAGTCTTCTTTTTTATATCCTTGACTCATCGCACTAAATACTGCATTTCTTTCTGCACATGATGTTAACCCATAAGATGCATTCTCAATGTTACATCCATGAAAAATTTTCCCATCTTTTGCTAAAAGTGCTGCTCCAACAGCAAAATTAGAATATGGGGCATATGCTTTACTAGCTGCAATAAACGCCTCTTTAATTAAAATTTCTTTCATAGCCATTTTCCTTTCAAAATTAATAAATACCCTAGCAATACTCCTATTGATATTACCATTACTGCTCCTGCAGCTAAATCTTTTATTTTTTTTGCATTTTCATTATATTCTGGAAATAATATATTTATAATTTCTTCCACCGTTGTATTTAGTATTTCAATTGTAATTACT
>JBHALC010000103.1:0-3976 GCA_041827565.1 Erysipelotrichaceae bacterium | reverse complement strand
GATAAGACATTTTTTGTAAATAAAGTGAAACAACAAACCCAAGCATTAGAGCAAGTATTACCAGAATGGCTAGAAGCCAATTCAATTAATGCTGGTCTAGGAGCAACCTGGATTCCAACAGAATATTATTATCAGTTTATTCATGAATTATTTGAATCAAGCTACTATGAAAAAAACATGTGTGAAGTGTCTTATTCTGAATTAACAAACGAATATTATGTAGCGAATAAGAGTTTAAACTCTGATTCAGCAAAAAATATTGAATTTGGAGTAAGAGAGTTGTCTTCAGGTATATTACGTGTGAATGCTTATCAAATTTACCAGGATACTTTAAATTTAAAGCAAACCAAAATCTATGATAAAATCATTAATTTTGATGGGAAAGAAACTCGGGTTTTAAATAAAGAATTAACACGAATTGCAGAGAGTAAACAAGAAATATTGAAAGAAAAATTTAAAAACTGGATTTTTGAAGATTATGATCGTAGAGTTCGATTAGAAAAATTATATAATCATAAATTTAATTGTATTGTTAATCGTGAATTTAACGGAAAACAGTTATCATTCCATGGAAAAAATCCACAAATTAAATTACGTGAACACCAAGAAAATGCTGTAGCACGTATTTTATATGGTGGAAACACTTTACTTGCCCATGTAGTTGGGGCTGGTAAAACTTATACTATGGTGTCTTCGATTAAAGAAGGAAAACGATTAGGGTTATTTAATAAAGCAATGATGGTTGTTCCAAACCATTTAACAGAACAGATGGGACGAGAGTTTTTAGAGTTATATCCATTTTCAAATATTTTAGTTGCACAAAAGAATGATTTTATTCCTAAAAACCGAAAACGATTTATTTCAAAAATTGCAACAGGAGATTATGATGCAATTATAATTGGACATACTCAATTTGAAAAAATTCAAATGAGCCCAGATTATATTGAAAACTTTATTCAAAATGAAATTGAACATGTAAAAGCATTTATTAGTGAAAATTCAAAAAGTTGGAATAAAGACTATTCCGTTAAACAAGCTGAATTAAAATTAAAGCAACTTGAAAAACGTTTAGAAACTGTGCTAGACACAACCCGAAAAGATGATGTGATTTACTTTGAATCTTTAGGAGTGGATAAGTTGTATATTGATGAAGCCCATTATTTCAAAAATTTATATATCCACACTAAAATGAATAATGTTGCTGGAATTGGTAAAACCGATTCTTTACGTGCAAATGATATGTATTTAAAAACAAGATTTTTAAATACTTTGACGAATTCAAAAGGAGTTGTTTTTGCAACAGGAACGCCAGTAAGTAATTCAATGAGTGAATTATATACTATGCAACGCTATTTACAGCACGATTTATTACAAAAAAATGGCTGGCAAGACTTTGATAGCTGGTCAACAACATTTGGAACAACGACCACAGATTTAGAAATTGCTCCTGAAGGGACTAAATTTCAAGTGAAAACCCGATTTGCTAAGTTTTACAATTTACCTGAATTAATGACGGTATTTAAAGAATGTGCAGACATTAAAACAGCAGATGTACTAAATTTACCTACACCTAAAGCAACATTTGAAGTTATTAAAACACAAGCAAGCGAAATACAAAAAGAGTTTTTAAAATCATTTGTAGAACGTGCTGAAAAGGTTCGAAGTGGTAATGTAGATTCGAGTGAAGATAATATGCTAAATATTACAAATGACGGAAAAAAATTAGCATTGGATCAACGATTAATGAATCCATTACTAGAAGATGATGAAAACAGTAAAATTAATGTATGTGTCAATAATATTGCACGTATTTATTTTGATACTTCTGAAAATAAATCAGCACAGTTAGTTTTCTGTGATATGTCTACACCGAATCCACATCTATTTAATGTATACGATGATATTAAAGAAAAATTGATTGCAAAAGGTGTAAAAGATAGTGAAATTGCGTTTATTCATGATGCAAATACGGATAAAGACAAAGATACACTATTTGCAAATGTCCGAAATGGAACAGTTCGAGTTTTACTAGGTTCAACTCAAAAAATGGGAGCTGGTACGAATGTTCAAGAACGATTAATTGCATTACATGATTTAGATGTACCATGGCGACCAAGTGATTTAGAGCAACGTGCTGGAAGAATTATTAGACAAGGGAATACAAATAAAGAAGTCTTTATTTATCGCTATGTAACTGAAAATACATTTGATAGTTACTTATGGCAAACTATAGAGAATAAGCAAAAATTTGTTTCTCAAATCATGACTTCTAAAGCTATACCACGAATAATTGATGATTGTGATGAAACGGTATTAAGTTATGCTGAAATCAAGGCAATTGCAACAGGGAATCCATTATTCAAAGAAAAAATGGATTTAGAAAATCAAATTTCAAAATTAAAATTATTGGAATCAACCCATAATTCAAATAAATATAAATATGAAAAAGAGCTAAGAAAAAATATACCCGATCAGATTACTTTTTCATCTTCATTACTTGAAAAGGTATCAAAAGATATTGAGTTAACTCCATTTGATATTGAAGAATTTTCAGGAATCACAATTCAAGGTAAACAATATACAGATAAAAAAGAATCAGCTGAAGCATTGATGAATGCTCTTAAAAAACTGCATGTAAATTCAAAAATCACAATTGGAACTTATCGTGATTTTGAATTAAAAGTTTATGTTAATGCTGAAAAGAAACAAGTTGAATATGAATTACATAAAACTTATAACTACTCTGGTGTTTTTGGTGAAAGCCCTGAAGGGAATTTAACTCGTTTAGATAATACAATTCAATCTATTTTAAAATATCAAGAGAATATTAAAGGTAGAATTGTGGAATATGAAAATGAGATGAAACGCATAGAGTTGGTTATTAATAAACCATTTGAGAAAGCAGAGGAATTACAAAATAAAATTAGTCGATTATCTGAAGTAAATCAGGAAATTGCAGATTTAGAAAGTAAACAGCCTGCTGAAAATATTGAAGGAAATCATCAAAAAATGAAAATGTAGTTCCCCGGGGACTACATTTTCAGAAGAAAGGAGGAAAAAGCAAAATTTTGAAATACAAAATACTTTTTTTGCTAGTGAGTGTTATTTTATTAAATAGTTGTAAGGCAACTCCACCTGAATACGACAATACAATTTATAACTTAAAAATAGAAATACAAGATATTTCAGCACCAGAAATTATTATTACTAGTCCATTAGAATTTGAAGAAAATGAAAAAAATTCAATTAAAGAATTGATTCAGATTCAAGATAATAGAGATGAGCAATTAACTTTTGAAACGATTGGAGAAGTGAATTTTTCAAAAGCTGGAGAATATAAGCTAACCATTAAAACAAAAGATAGTGATAATAATGAAGTACAAAAGGAAATTGTGGTTAAAGTACATGAAAAGAAAAAAGAGGAAGTAAGCCCAACTTATTCAGAACCCATTTTAGTGCCACGACAAAATATCGTAACTAGTCCCCCGGGGACTACCCCACAAAACAACTCAACTTCCTCTCCAGCTGTAACGGTGAGAAAGGGAGTTCCAAAAAAATTTTTATTCACAGATGGCTATAATATGAGTACGGTATCGAAAGCCTGTAGTGATTATTTAAATCAATTTGATGTTGGGAGTTGTTATCCATTACAAGATTCTACTGGTAAGTATTTAGGTATGGAATATCAACCATAATAAAAGTAGTCCCCCGGGGACTACTTTTTCATAAGAAAGGAGGAACAAGATGATTAGCAAAGAAAAAATTGATGAAATTATTAAACAAAATGATATCGTAGATGTGATAAGAGATCATATTTCTGTTGAATCTAAAGATAAATGTTTATGTCCGTTTCATGATGACAACAACCCTAGTATGTCGATTTCTAAAGAAAAACAAATTTTTAAATGCTTTTCTTGTGGAGAAAAAGGAAATGTGGTTAGTTTTGTGATGAAATATCATAATGTAAGTTATACAG
>JBHALC010000102.1:0-3044 GCA_041827565.1 Erysipelotrichaceae bacterium | reverse complement strand
CATTTTTTAGCCTTTTTTACCTTTTCTTTTTTCATTATGTTCCTCCTGGTCTATACGCTCATTTTTTTAAATAAAATCGTTCTGTAAATATATATTTTATTTGTAAAGTTAATTCCATTAATAGTGTGAAACGAGTATCTTTTTTCTTATGAATTAAAAAGGCTGTTGCGGGTAATGTAATTGAAGCAATAATAAACCCTAATAATTTTAATGTAAAAAATAGTGCAATAAAGTATACTCCCATTAATAAAATTTCGTGATAATAAAATCCTGCAATTACTTCTTTATCCCGTATATAAACTGGGTAATGATATTGTTTTTTTTCTTTCATAATTATCTCCTAAATAACATCCTTACATTTGAAGCTAATGAGAATGCAGAACGTGTAATTCCACGTACATCTCCTCCTGCTGATAATCCCCAGTGTGCAATAATCTTGTCTACTTTTCCAGCAACAATAAATGCACCACAACTTAAAAACATCGCTGGTAACCCTTTTTCAGCAACTAAAAATGTACTCCCAATTCCCAGTAATAATACCTGAAGAGCATGCGTAATTAATACACTAGATAATTGTTTAAACCAACTTGTTAAGCTTTCATTTGCTCCAAGTATGTATCCTGGTAAATAAAATATGCTCATCATTACGATTACAAAATACTGATACCAACGTTCTGCGATTTGAAACAAGCATTTACCAAAATTATAGACAATCACAATTGCAATAATTAGGTTAAAAAACATGTTTCCATCGTCTTTAATTCCTGGTATAGAATTAAAAGTAAAAAAGTTAATTACCCCTTTCCCAATTGACATCCAAATCGGCTCTGACTCCCCTGCTACTGACCTAAAATCTGCTTGGGACATAAATGCTAATAAGCCAGTAGTCATTGAATAGACCCATTGATAAAATAACGGTGTAATTTTAAACACAAAATTAATAAATAATGCTCCTATCATGATTCGAGTAAATACATCCATCAAATTAATATTATCTTTATCAATAATTTTGATTAATAATTTAATAAATAAAACCAAGACAAATATAGTAAACAACCCATATGCAATAGACTGACCAATATTAAATAAAGATATAATAAGTTTATGTTCAAATAAGTTGCTACTTAGTTGTCCTAGCGTTGCGGTTAATAAAGCCAATGTTTGACCAGATTTACCTAGAAACCATTGTACTATACCATCCATATTTTTCTCCTTTCTTTCATAGAGTGTTTTCTAAAGATGATTAATTACAACTATAAAACTAGTCCCCGGGGAACTAGTTTTATAAGGTTGACTTGTTAGTGCAGTTGGAGTTGGTGTAGTTGGTTTCATCGTTTGAATGATTCCACCAGCTATTACAATTAGTACAATTACAATAATTTTACTTCCATGATCGGATAAAACATCCCCAACGGTTGATTTGTTTCTTTTCACCTCCCAAAGTCCATAAAGTAGCATAACAAGTAAAGCTAATATTCCTATAAGAAATAATATTGCTCCAATATTTGAAATAATTGCTTTAAAAATTTTTGTAGTTTCCTCTCCCAGTGTGTTAATTAATGTAACTAAAGAATCTCCGTTCATATTTTTTCCTCCTATAATTTAAGGGTAGTCCCCTGGGAACTACCCAATTTTTCAATTTGTTCTTCATTTTCTGCTTTTACAGTAAATTGTTTTAATTCATTTTGTATGTTTTCTACCAACTTAGTAGAAAAATCATAATATTTTTGAAGTGGTTCTTTTTGATAAAGTTGTAAATGAATATGTGGATGTTTAGAATGATAATGTAAAAAAGCAACATAATGATAATTTTCTTTCCCTTTATCAAAATGTTTTGCTATCTCACTATGTACACTATCACATATTGCACGTACATTTTGTAAATTATCTTCTACATTACAAAGTGTAATCGTGGTTTCTAACATTGACCCTTTCATTTTTAAATACTTATAAAGTAATTCACTTCTTTTATCTAATACTTTTTCTTGTTTATCAAAATTAATTGTAATTTCTTCTTTACTATCCACTTTTGATTTCTGCTTTAAATTTACAAATATTTTTCCATCTTTTTGTTGAAAACTATTATCTGATACTGTTTGCCCAACATCAGAAATTGTGGTTTCATAAGATGAGCCTTGATATTGTTTTTGTAATTGCTCAATTGGGATAGTTATTTTTTGAGCTAATCGTTCTAAAAAATAATATTCCATTACAGCACTATTTTCATTTTCAAGAAAATCAAAGTATTTTGTAATATATTCTTGTAATTCAGTAAAACTTTCTTTACCAGGAGCATATTTTAAATAGTATTCATAAAATTCTACAGATTTATTCAAGTTTTCTTTAAATAAATCAGGATTATTTTTGATGCTTTCATCTGGATCTTTTCCTAAGTATTCTATCACTTTGGCTTCAATTTTTTCTTGTTTTAATTGTTTATAAAACTGTAGCGTTGCATTGTGTCCTGCGTTGTCATTATCTAAACATAAATAAACCTTGCATTTTTGATTTTTTATCCATTTTAATTGAGCTTCAGTTAATTGACTTCCTTGCACTGCTAAAACATTTTGATATCCTAATTGTGCAAGTTGAATTGCGTCTACGTTCCCCTCTACAAAATAAACTGCTTTTTCTTTTTGAATCATTTCTCGTGCTTGTTCAAATCCATAAAAAAGATTTCCCTTGCTAAATAGTATATTTTCAGGTGTATTCAAATATCTTAGTTTTGCATCTTTATCTAAACTTCGGCATTGAAATCCAACTGTACCAAATTGATTGGTAATCGGAAAAATAATTCTTTTATCTAAATAGCTATAATTTACATCATTAAACAATTTTAATTTATCAAAATCAGCTTGAGTATATCCTTTAGCTAATAAATAACGATACAAATTTTCACTAGAATCGACATAACCTAGTTTATAATTGTTTATCATTTCATCTGAAATTTGTCGTTCATGTAGATAGTTTAATGCTTGAGGTGTAGTTTTTAAACAATACTGAGCATATAAAGTAATTTCTTGATTTAAATTTATATATTTTTG
>JBHALC010000101.1:0-19351 GCA_041827565.1 Erysipelotrichaceae bacterium | reverse complement strand
TATTTAAAAAAGAAGGTAAAAAAGTAGCAGATGAGCAAGTGTTAAGAGCAGGACATAGTGAGCATCAAACTGGATTGACTTTTTCTATTTTAAATCGTTCTGGATCAGTTCTTGGAAGTGTAAAAGAAGATGAAAAAGCGGTGGAATGGCTTGCTAATAATGCTCACCTTTATGGTTTTATTATTCGCTATCCTAAAGATAAAGAAAGTGTAACAGGAGTGAAGTATCGTCCTTATGAAATTCGCTTTTTAGGTGAAGAACTTGCAAAACAAGTGTTTGAATCGCAGAAATCATTAGAAGAGTTTTTAGATTTTGAAGGAGGTAATTATATTGAATAAAAAAGATTGGTTAATAACTTTAGAAAAAAGATTTAATGCTTACCAACACTTTTACCCAACAATTACTTTTGAAAAAGTTTTAAATTCTTTATCAGAAATAGATATTGAAATATTAATGAAACTAGAAGAAACAGGTGAAGTAGGTTTTGTTCGTGAAAAGGATGGATATTATGAGTTTTTTGATCTTAGTATTCAAACACCACAGCGCTTGAGCTTGTGTTATGATTATGAGGCAAGAATAAATCGAAAAAAATTTCCTCCAATTTCTAGTGTAGAAGAGGAAATAGAAAAATTAAAAGTAGAGTTACTGAGTATTGATGATTATTACTATCTTCAATCTATAATACCAGTGGATACTAAAACAAGTAGTTGGGTAAAAACACCTAAAGAAATTCGTGCCTTAAATGGCGCATTATTTATGGAAAGAAGATATGAAACTGTATTTGTTTTTCATAATAGTGCTGATTCATATTATAGTAGTAGAGGATTTCGATGTAAATATAGAGTAAAAGTATCAAGTTAAATTGATACTTTTTTTAGGAATATGGTATAATATAAAAAAATGTTTAGGAGGATTTATGATCGGAATTATTGGAGCAATGCCTGCTGAAGTTGAGGCATTAAAAGTATATTTAACGCAATTATGTGAAAAACAAATATTAAATCATACATTTTATGAAGGAAAAATTAGTGATAAGGAAGTTGTAATTTGTTTGAGTGGTGTAGGAAAAGTTGCAGCCAGCATGGCTACCACAATACTTCTTTCAAACTATCCAATTGAATATGTGATAAATATTGGAACAGCAGGTGGAATGGACGAAAATCAAACTACATTAGATATTGTAATATCAAATCATGTAATTCAACACGATTTTGACACATCTTCTATTGATGGACCATCAGGTGTAGGACTAGTGTTTCAATCTAATAGTGAGTTAGCACTTAAAGTAAAAGCAGCATTTGAAAAAAGCAATATTAATTCAAAAATGTATATTGGAGATATTGTTAGTGGAGATCGATTTATTAGTGAAGAAAAAGAAATTTTAAGGATTAATAAATTATTTCCAACTGCGATTGCATGTGAGATGGAAGCAGGTGCAATTGGTCAAGTTTGTAGTAAATTTGGAGTTGATTTTGTGGTTATTCGTTCATTATCAGATATTGTTCATCATGATAATAGTGAAATTGATTTTGCAGCGAATGTTCAAAGTACAAGTAAAAGAAGTGCAGAAATGGTTGTGGAGCTATTAAATGGAGAGTAGTTATTCAATACTACAAAATGAAAGAAATCGAAAAAATAAGCGAAAATCGATGTGGATTACATCGTTTTTACTATTTATTCTTATTTTTTTAATTTTGATGTTTATTCATACTTTTTATATTACTCCTTATCAAAGAAGAATAGCCCAACAATTAAAAATAGAGGAAAAATACAATATTACATTTAATGGGTTTAATGTTGATCAAGTAAAGTTTGGAAATTCAAGTTATTCAATTAGACAAGGAACACAGTATCATATTTATAATCATCATATTGATTTAGTGTATACAGTTAATCAATATGATAGTGAAAAATTAAGAGAAGCACTAGTAAAAAGTAAAATAGATGCTGCTTCGATTAAGGTGGGAATAGGATATGAAAAGCCAGCAATTTTTGTAGAAGACAACAATAAGGTTACTTATGTGTTTGATTATGAAAGTTATGAATTAATTTATTATGGAGAGTTAAAATGAGACAGTATTATAATTATCAATATTATTTATTGAATAATATGAAAAAGTTAGAATTAAATGCTACACAAGTTACATTGCTATTATTTTTGAGATATTATAATGAAACTGGAATATCACCAAATTTAAATGTAATTGGTGATAACTTAAATTTAGAAATGATGGCAGTTGGAAATCTAATAGAAGAATTAATTGAAAAAAAATATATTAGTATTCAATCTTACCACGGTAATATTCAATATGATACAAATGTAATTTATAAAATTGAAGAAAAAAAAGAGCAATCTAAAGTTGCTTCTATTTTTAAGAAATTTGAAACTGGATTTAAACGAATGATTAGTCAACAAGAATTAAATAAAATTAATGATTTACTACAAAACTATGATTCTAAATTAGTGGAATATGCATTACGAGAAGCATTAATTCATGATGCTAGAAAAGTAGAGTATGTAGAGAAAGTATTAATCAATTGGAAAAAGAAAAATATTACGGTAGAAGATTATGAAAATGGGAACACCTGAGATTTTAGATTATTTAGAATTATTATTTCCAGATGCTAAATGTGAGCTAAATCATCAAAGTCCGTTTCAACTGTTGATCGCAGTTGTTTTAAGTGCACAAACTACAGATAAAATGGTTAATTTAGTTACTCCTAAATTATTTGAGAGATATCCTACGGCTTTTGATTTGGCGAAAGCTGAAAGTTTAGAAGTAGAATCGTATATTAAAAATATAGGTTTATATAAAAATAAAGCTAAAATGATTGTTGAGTTATCAAAAAAATTAGTAGAAGAAAATAATGGTGAGGTTGAAAATAATTTTAAGAAGTTAGTACAGTTACCTGGGGTTGGAAGAAAAACAGCCAATGTAGTATTAAGCGTGATTTTTGAGCGACCAGCTATAGCAGTAGATACTCATGTTCATCGAGTATCTAAAAGATTGAAATTAGCAAAATTTGATGACACTGTAGAACAAGTTGAAGAAAAATTAAAAAGAAAAATTGATCGTAATCGTTGGATTAAAGCACATCATTTATTTATTTTTTTTGGAAGGTATTTTTGTAAGGCAGTTCGTCCAAACTGTGAAGAGTGTAAATTAAAATCGATTTGTGTGCGTGATAAATATGATCAGTATTTGAAAGGAAAATAACATTGAAAACATTAGGGATTAGTGAAAAGAAGATTCAATTATTAAATCAACTTGATATTAATCAACCCAAAGATTTACTATCCTACTATCCATTCCGCTATGAAGTAAATGAAATTATACCGATAGAACAATGGAAAGAAAAACAAAGAGTATGTTTTGAAGGAGTAATTAAAACACGAATTTTAAATCGTTTTTTACCTGGAAAGAAAAGTATGCAAACTTGTAAAATAGAAATCCAAAAGCAAGAAATAGAGATCGTATTATTTAATCAACATTGGTTTTCTAATTATAAAGTTGGAACAGTATTTTCATTTTTTGGAGTTGTACAAGGAATAAATCGTGTATTAATTACTAGTTATAATCAAATTCCATTAGAACATCAATTAGGAATTAAGCCAGTTTACAATAAAAAACAAGGTTTATCAAATAATGATTTGGTAAAATATGTTAAAAAGGCACTAGAAGTAGAAGAAGTGATTGAATGGATTCCAGAATATTTAAAAGAAAAATATCGCTTAATTGATAAAAAAATTGCAATTAGAAATATTCATTTTCCACAATCAAAATCATTATTAAATCAAAGTATTCGATATTTAAAATATGAAGAATTTTTAAAATTTCAACTATGTATTCAAAGTTTAAATTTTTATCAAGAAGTAGAATATAAAAAGCCGAAAAAAATTACTGATTTATCTAAGTATTATGATTTGATTCCCTTTGAATTAAGTAAGGATCAACAAAAAGCAATATTTGAGATTGAAAGTGATTTTAAAAAAGAGCGATGTATGTATCGATTACTACAAGGTGATGTAGGTAGTGGAAAAACGATTGTAGCATTTTTATCTATGTTGATGTTAGAACGTCAGTGTGCATTATTAGCTCCTACTGAAATTTTAGCTAAACAGCACTATGAAAACTTTAAAAAGTATAATACTAATGTAGTTTTATTAACATCTAGTTTAAGTTCAAAAGAAAAACAAGAAGTATACGATAAAATTATGAAAGGTGAAGTACAGTACATTATTGGAACACACGCAATTATTCAAGATAAAATAAGTTTTAAAAATTTAGGGTTTGTTGTGATTGATGAGCAACAAAGATTTGGGGTAAATCAAAGAAAAGCATTATTAAGTAAAGGACAAGAAATTGATGTTTTAATAATGAGTGCAACTCCAATTCCGAGGACAATGGCATTAGCATTGTATAATGAAACAGATATTTCAATAATTAAAACATTACCTAAAGAAAAGAAATCGATTTATTCTTATTTGATATTATCCAATAAGATTACTACTATTTTAAAAGAGGTCGAACAAAAAATTTTTGATGGAGAACAAGTTTATGTTGTTTGTAGTGCAATTGAAAAAAATGAAGATTATCAAGTTCGAAATGTTCAAGAAGTTTATGATAGTTTTATAAAGGTAAGTAAAAATAAGTATCAAGTTGGTATATTACATGGTAAGATGAAGCAAGATGAAAAAGATATAGTAATGAAAAAATTTATTGAAAAAGAAATTCAAGTTTTAATTACAACAACTGTAATTGAAGTGGGTGTTGATGTAAAAGATGCTAATGTTATGGTTATTTATGATGCACATCGCTTTGGATTAAGTCAATTACATCAGCTTCGTGGAAGATGTGCAAGGGGAAATCGAAATGGTTATTGCTATTTTTTAACAGATAGTAAAGATGAAATGGTATTAGAAAAATTAAAAGTACTTATTAAAAGTAATAATGGTTTTGAAATTGCTGAGCATGATTTAAAAATGCGTGGTCCAGGTGATATTTTGGGTGTTCGACAAAGTGGGATACCAAATTTTATTTTGGGTGATTTGGTAGAAGATCAAAATTATATGATTACAGCTAAAAAAGATGCAATAGAAATTTTAAAAAGAATTAATGAGTATCCATATATTGAAAATAATATTATTGGGAAATTGAATCAATATATTGATTAGGAGGTTAGAAAATGAAGATACAGCAATTATTAGATAAATTACTAATTAATACTAAAGTAACCCCAACAATTGAAAATGCCTTTATACATTCATCCTATGTGAATGAAAATCGTGATATGGGATTAGAAGATAATGAGCGATTAGAGTTTTTAGGAGATGCTGTTTTGCAAGTCTGGATTTCTAATCACTTATATACTCATCCAAGCCATTTTTCAGAAGGGAACATGACCACACTTCGTGCACAATTAGTTTGTGAAAAATCTCTTGCAAATTATGCAAGAGAAATCGATTTAGGTAATTGTTTGTTTTTAGGTGTAGGAGAAGAAAGAAATTCTGGACGTAATCGTGATTCAATCTTAGCTAATTGCTTTGAGGCTTTTTTAGGAGCGGTTTATCTTGAAGTAGGGTTTGAGATTGTTGATAAATTATTGAGTGATATTATAGCACCAAAAGTAGATTTACCTAAAACAGAATTAGTAGTAGATTATAAAACGATGTTACAAGAATATATTCAATCGGATACGCGTCAAACGGTGAAGTATGAAGTAGTTCAAACAGAAGGACCGAGTAATGCGCCAGTTTTTCATGTTGTTGTTAAGCTAGAAAACATTATTTTAGGAACAGGTGTTGGAACAAGTAAGAAAAGAGCAGAACAAAAAGCAGCACAAGATGCGTGTATGAAGTTAGCAGTTTAGAGAATAAAATAGTAAAAATGGTAGTAAATAGTAATAAAATATGGTATAATGAAATAGAACAAGGAGGTGCGTAATAATGAATAAAAAATTATTAGCAGAAAAAGTAAGCGAAAAATTAGGGTTTGATAAAAAAACAGGAGTAGCTGTAGTTGAAACTGTATTTGAAACAATCGTTGAAGAATTATCAAAATCTGGTTCAGTAGATGTTAGCGGATTTGGAAAATTTGATGTAAGAGAAAGAGCATCAAGAAAAGGATTCAACCCAAGAACAAAAGAAGAAATTACAATCGAAGCTTCTAAAGTTCCAGGATTCAAAGCTGCAAAAGCATTAAAAGACGCTGTAAAATAAAATAAAAATACACCTAAATAGGTGTATTTTTAATAATTAGAAAGGAGGGAAAGGATGATTACACATTTACATACTAGAAGTAATTATTCATTATTACATTCTGCACTTAAAATTGAAGATATTGTACGACTAGCAAAATTAAATAATATGGATGCAATAGGATTGTGTGATGAAGATGTATTGTATAAAGCAGTTGAATTTCATGATTTGTGTGTGAAGAATGGAATTAAGCCAATTATTGGATTAGATAAAGAAATAGATGGTTTTTCTTTTTTGATTATAGCTAAAAACAATCAAGGATATTTAGATTTAATTTCATTTAGCCAAAATAGTATTACTTTAAATGAGAATTTTGATAATGTTTTCTTGATTCTTTATCCTAAAGAAGATCAATTAAAGCAAGCACTAATTAGTCAAGATGAAAAAATGTTAGTTGAATATTATCATCAACTGCAACATTTAAATAATATTTTTATTGGAATTTCCAATACAGAGCATTCGATTGATTTAGTTTATAATCAATTGTTTAAAAAAATCTTTACTTTTCCTCCTGTTGCAATATCTTATGTTTTGTATGAAAAGCAAGAAGATGATCAAGTATTAGATATTTTGTATGCTATTGATTTGGGTTATCAATTAGATGATCATCGTTTACCAGCATTTAAAGGTCGTCATTTTAGAAGTCAGGATGAAATGAAATCTTTATATACAGAAGAAGAATTAAAAAATATTGTCTATATTAAAGAAAATTGTAATGTTGATTTAGAATTAAATAAAAATACTTTACCAATTTTTAAAAATAGTAATCCAAAACAATTTTTAATAGATTTATGTAATAAAGGATTACAAAAAAGAAGAAGCAATCAAGTTGAAATAGAATATCAAAAAAGATTAGATTATGAATTGGGTATTATTATTAAAATGGGATTTGAAAATTATTTTTTAGTTGCTTGGGATGTAGTTTTATTTGCGAAGAAAAATAATATTTATGTAGGTCCTGGAAGGGGAAGTAGTGCAGGAAGTTTAGTGGCATATTGTTTAGGAATTACCAAAGTTGATCCTATTTTATATAATATTACATTTGAGCGTTTTTTAAATGTAGAGCGTATTACAATGCCAGATATTGATATTGATTTTCCAGATACTAAAAGAGATATGATATTAACTTATGTACGAGAAAAATACGGAAATGAGCATGTTGCTAATATCATTACTTTTGCAACACTAAAAACGAAGATGTGCTTAAGAGATGTTGCAAAAGTTTTAAATATTGAATCATATGAATTAGATCATTTATTTAAGTTTATTGGAAATTTAAATATTACCCTCCAACAAATGATTGATCAAAGTAGTGCATTACAAGAAATTATTAGTAAAAATCGAAAAATCGCAAAATTATTTTCATTAGCTAAAAAAATTGAGGATTTTCCTCGTCATATTTCTACTCATGCTTCAGGAGTTGTAATTAGTGAGTACCCAATTAATATGAATTGCCCAATTATTGAAATGGATGGACATATTACCACTCAATATACAATGCATTATTTAGAACGATTTGGATTGATTAAGTTTGACTTTTTAGGTTTAAAAAATTTATCTATTTTAGAAAATAGTGTTGATTTATTTTATCAGATTAGCAATAAAAAGCTGGATTTAACACGAATTCCACTGACAGATACCAAAACTTTTGAACTGTTGACAAAAGGGAATACTTTAGGGATATTTCAGCTAGAAAGTGATGGGATAAAGAGTGTATTAAATAAGATTAAACCATATCAATTAGAAGATATTGCACTTGTTTTAGCACTGTATCGTCCTGGACCGATGAAAAATATTCCATTATTTGTGGAAAAAAGAAATAATCCACATCAAATTCAATATTTAGATGTGCGCTTAGAATCAGTTTTAAAAGATACACTAGGGATTATGGTATATCAAGAACAAATTATGCAAATGGCACAGAAAATGGCTCAATTTTCACTTCAAAAAGCAGATAATTTACGTCGTGCTATGAGTAAAAAAAATATAAAAGAATTTGAAATTTTAAAAGATGAATTTATTTTAAATAGTATTGAAAATGGATTTGAAAAAGAAAAATCTGAATCAATTTTTAATGAAATGTTGGAGTTTTCTAATTATGGATTTAATAAAGCACATGCTTTTTCATATGCGCTTCTTTCATATCAAATGGCTTATTTAAAAGCAAATTTACCAATTTGTTTTTACACGAGTTTATTAAATAGTTCAATTGGAAGTAGTAAAACACACCAGTATTTAAATGAAGCAAAATCTATAGGACTATATATTGAAAAACCAAATATTGATTTTAGTGAAGAACATTATTGTATTAAAAATCATAAAGTTTATTATCCATTAACAGGTATTAAAAATATTGGAAGTAAAACAGCACAGTTGATTCAAAATAAGAGAACAATATTTAAGTCTTTTGTCGATTTTATTGTATTTTGTCTAATTAATAAAATTGATTTGAATCAAATTGAAAATTTAATTCATGCAGGCGCATTAGATGTATTTAATTTTAATCGCACAACACTGCTTAAGAATTTAGAGTTATTTTATTTATATTGTGAAAGAATAATAGTGAAGGATGCTCAAGGAGAATTAAAAGCAAATTTTAATTTGTTGACTCCACCTAAAATGATGGAGTACGCTGAAAATAAATTAGAACAAACCAAAAAAGAAAAAGAAGTATTAGGTTTTTATTTTTCAACTCATCCATTTACTGAAATAAGAAAAAACAACTTTAATTTAATTGCACTTTCTCAAATTAGTAAAGGGAAATTTCAATCATTAATTACAATTGATAAAATAAAAAAACATAAAACTAAAAAGGGAGATGCCATGTGTTTTTTAGTTGGAAGTGATGATACATTATCTCTTGATTTTGTTGTTATGCCTAAGACTTATGAAAAATATAAAGATATATTAGAAATAGGAAATTCTTACTATATTTTTGCAGTGAAAGATGATGAGAAATCTGTAATTATCCAATCTTTTAAAAAAGTGTAAAAATAGTACCCAAAACAGTGATTTTATGATATAATATACGAAAAGAGGTGTTTATATGGAAGCAATTTTAACTAATATAAAAAATATTATTTCTCAAGAGATGATTTATATTATAATCGCAATCTTTGTAGTAGCATTAATTGCATTATTTATTTTGCGATCAATGCGTTTAAAATTTGCTCGTAAAGAGTTAGATCGTTTAGAAAATAAATTTGATATGATTAAAGGAGTTCCCCTTACTTTTAAAATTAACAAAGCAGTTGCATTAGCTCGTGTTAATTCAACTTTAAATGAAAAAGTGTTTGAAGCTCAACAAATTTTTGATAATGTAAATGAAGAAATTAAATCATCAACTAAACTTTTAGCAGAGATGGATGATTTATTATATAGTAAAAAACATCGTCAAATCATTGCTAAAGCCGAAGGTTTAGAAATTCAATTAAATAAACTAGAATTAGATGTAAAAAAAGTAGATTCAGTATTAGATGAAATTTTATCACAAGAAAGTGAAAAAAGAGAGCAAATTAATCGTTTAAAAGAGCAGTTTAGATTGTTAAAACAAAAAATTGGAATTGATAAAACGAAGTTTTATCAAGGAAGTGAATACATTGAAAAGGAAATTACGAATATTGAAAAAATGTTTTCTTTATTTGAGGAGTGGATGTTTGCATCAGAGTTTGAAAAAGCAAGTCAACAATATGATGAAATTCACTTATCTTTAGAAAATCTAAATCAATATGTAATTGAAACACCAGGTATTTTTGAAATAATTCATCATCGTGTTCAAAAACAAATCGATTCAATTTCTTATGCTTATGCCTCTTATCGTAATGAAGGAATTTATGTTAATCATTTAGGAGTTAAAAATAATTTAGAATTAGTTTCTGTAGTAATTAAAGAAAGTATTACTAAACTAACAAAAGGAAACTTAGATAAAGTGAAAGAAGAATTAGAACGTTGTGACACAAGACTAATTCAATTAAGTGAACAATTGGTAAAAGAATATGAAGCTCACAATGAAATTCAAACTTTAGCACCACAAGTATCGAGTCGTTGTTTTGAATTGAAATCGACAACAGAGCAGTTAAAAGAATTATATGCACAATACCATATTCGATTTTCATTAGAAGATTACAATAATCAAATTAATGAGTATGATACAATTATGAGTGAAATAGAAGAAAAAAATGCTACTTTATTTAGTGAAGAGGGGAAAAATGTTCCGGATACTTCATATATTGTATCGTTAAAACAATTGCAAGAAAATTGCGAAACATATGATTTAAAAATTTCAAAATTAAAAACTTTATTGCAAAATGTTTTAAATGATGAGAAGAGAGCTCGTCAACAATTAGTGAAATTAAATTTAGTTGTTCATGAAATGGAAATTAAATTAAGTAAATGCAAATTAGAACAAATTGAACATAGTTATGAGAGTGAAATTCGTAAAGCTAAAATAATGTTAAACGATACACAAAAAATCATTGATGCCAGTGTAGTAAATGTGGAACATTTAAATGCAATGATTAAAGAAAGTATTGATTATATTTATACATTATTCAATAAGATTTCTAATTATGTTGGTAGTGCTGCAATGGTTGAAAACTTAATTGTATTTGGTAATCGTTATAGAAGTACTTATCCAGATTTAGATTCTCAATTAACACGAAGTGAATTGTACTATCGAAATGGTGAATTTTCAAAAGCATTACAAATTACAGTAAATGCCATTGAGAAAGTTGTTCCAGGAATCTATGAGAAAATGGTAAATGGAAATAAAAAAGAATCAGGAGTTGAACTATGATTTATCTAGATCATAGTTCTTCTACTTTTATTGAAAAAGAAGTATTAGACACATATATAAAAGTAGAATCACAATATTATGCTAATGCAGATTCTTTGCATACGTTAGGTTTTAATAATAAAAAATTATTAGAGTTATCAAGAGAAAAAATTGCTGATTTATTACATGTTTTACCAGAAGAAATTATTTTTACTTCTGGTGCAAGTGAATCGAATTCTTTGGCTATCGTTGGTTTTTATAGGGAATATAAGGAACGAGGAAAGCATATTCTAGTTGCCTGTGGTGAACATTCTTCAACAAAAAATGCTTTAAATAGTTTAGAAGGTGCAGAAATCGAAGAAATTCCATTAGATGATATGGGAAATATAGATTTAAATGTACTTAAATCTAAAATACGAAAAGATACGATTTTATTTTGTGTATCTGGTATTCAAAATGAATTTGGAAGTATTAGAGATATTAAAACGATAGGAAGTTTATGTCATGAAAATGAGGTTGCACTATTTGTAGATGCAGCACAGATGGTTGGGAAAGTAGAATGTGATTTTTCTAGCTGCGATTTAGTAAGTATTTCAGCTCATAAACTACATGGATTAAAGGGTAGTGGAATTTTAATTAAGAAAAAGCCAATTCGACTAAGTCCGATTATTTTTGGTGGGCAACAAGAAAATGGATTACGGGGTGGTAGTTCTAATGTTGCAATGGCAGTTGCTTTTGCAAAAGCATTACGATTAGCGCTGGAACATCAAAAGCAATATCAAAATCATATTAGACAATTAAATCAGACATTAAGAGAAAAACTTCAGGATTTAGATAGTGTTGTTATTAATTCAAGTGAAAAAGCAAGTGATTATATTTTGAGTTTTTCTTGCTTAAATTTACCATCACAAGTATTACTGAATGCCTTTAATCAATATCAAGTTTATTTATCTGCAATTTCAACTTGCGTTACTAAAAGAAAAGCTACAAGTAGTATCGCTTGTATTACAGAAGATGAAAAACGAATTAAAGGTGTATTACGAGTTTCATTTAGTTATCAAAATACATTAGCAGAAGTAACGGAATTTATAAAAATATTAAATAAAATATTAAAAGATTATAGTGTTTAATTTGACTTTTTTATTAATAAAGAGTATAAATATAGTATCGGTAATGATGAGGACATGATTAATTAGATAGACTATTTTAGAGAGAAAGTGGTTGGTGAAAACTTTTATAGAAACTAATTATTTACTACCTTTGAACTATACTATGAAAATAGTATCGTGATTCTAGCGTTAATGGAATAAAGAGGTGTATTTATATACATAAAATAAGGTGGTACCACGAAACTTTCGTCCTTTGTAACGAGAGTTTTTTATATTTTTAAGGGGGAAAATAAAATGATAGATATTAGAGAACATGAATACTTGTCAAGATTAAATCACTCTGCAGCCCATGTAATGGCTCAGGCGATTTCTAGACTTTATCCAAATGCTAAATTTTGGGTAGGACCAGTAATTAGAGAAGGGTTTTACTATGATGTAGACTTAGATGGTGTAAGTTTAAAAGAGGAAGATTTAGTAAAAATTGAAAAAGAGATGAAAAAAATCTCTAAAGATGGAAAAAGAATTATTAGAGAAGAAATTTCAAAACAAGATGCTTTAGAAGCATTTAAAAATGATCCATATAAATTGGAATTAATTGAAAATTTAAATGATGGGGAAATTACAATTTATAAACAAGGGGATTGGTTTGATTTATGTAGAGGACCTCACGTTGATACTTGTAAAGAGGTAAAATATTTTAAATTATTAAAAGTAAGTGGTGCATATTGGAAAAATGATGCCAACAACAAAATGTTGCAAAGAATTTATGGAATCGTTTTTGATACTGAAGAGGCATTAAATGAACATTTATACTTATTAGAAGAAGCTAAAAAACGTGATCACAAGAAAATTGGGAAAGAAATGGGGTTATTTATGGTTAGTGAATATTCACCAGGAAATCCATTCTTCTTACCAAATGGAATGACTATGCGTAATATTTTAGAAAACTATTGGTATGATGAGCATGAAAAAGAAAAATACTTATTTATTAAAACACCAATTATGATGAACCAACAATTGTGGGAAACAAGTGGACACTGGTTTAACTACCGTGAAAATATGTATGTTTCTGAAGTGGATGAAAAATTATTTGCGATTAAACCAATGAACTGTCCTGGATGTATGCTAGTGTATAAAAATGGTTTACATTCATATAAAGATTTACCAATTCGAATTGGTGAATTAGGACATGTACACCGTCATGAGGCGAGTGGAGCTTTAAATGGATTATTCAGGGTAAGAAGTTTTACACAAGATGATGCACATATTTTCATGCGAGAAGATCAAATTGAATCAGAAGTAGTAGATTTAATTGGGTTTATTGAAAGAACATATAAAGTGTTTGGATTAGAATATGATATTGAATTAAGTACAAGACCAGAAGAAAATTATATTGGAGATATTGAAACTTGGAATAAGAGTGAGGAAGCATTAGCAAATGCTTGTCGTAAATTTGGGAAAGACTTCAAAATTAATCCAGGTGATGGAGCATTCTATGGTCCAAAATTAGACTTTAAGATCAAAGACTCATTAGGAAGAGTTTGGCAGTGTGGAACAATTCAATTAGATATGAATTTACCGGAAAGATTTGATTTAACTTATGTAGATAGTGATGGAAGTAAAAAACGACCAATTATGTTACACCGTGTAATTTATGGTTCAATTGAACGTTTTATTGGAATTTTAATTGAACATTTCGCAGGAAACTTCCCATTATGGTTTGCTCCAGTTCAAATTAGTGTTTTACCAGTACACTATGAGCACCATGGTGAATATGCAAGAAAATTAAATCAACAGTTAAAAGATTTAGGATTTAGAAGTGAAGTAGATGATCGAAATGAGAAATTAGGATATCGTTTACGAGAAGCTCAAATGAAAAAAATCCCACTACAAATTGTAATAGGAGATGGAGAAATTGAAAAAGGAGAAGTAAACTTGCGTAAATATGGTCATAAAGATAGTGAAAACTTAAGTTTAGAAGACTTCATCACTTATGTAACTCGAAAAATTGAAAATAAAGAGTTTAATGATTAGGAGTTTCTCCTAATCATTTTCTTATAAAAAAACACTTAGTTTAAAACTAAGTGCTTAAAATAAAAAAATGGTGGGTTTGGGGGGAGTCGAACCCCCACGGCTGTTAACCGACGGATTTTAAGTCCGTTGCGTCTACCTGTTCCGCCACAAACCCAATTACTTGGTACCCATATATAATACTATATATTTAAAATGATGTCAACTATTATTATCAAAAAAGGAGAAAAAATGATTGAAATAATTATAAACAAGAATGATGAAGGGCAAAGAGTCGATAAATTTTTAGGAAAAGTAACACAAAATTGTTCAAAAAGTATGATTTATAAGTGGATTAGATTAAAAAAAATAAAAGTAAATCGTTCACGATGTGAAATTGACCAAAAACTAAAAATAGGTGATATTGTACAATTTTTTATTCCACATGAATTTGTTAGGGAAAAGCAATTAGATTTTTTAAATGCTTCGGATTTGAGTGAAATAGAATTTGAAAATGAAGATTTTCTTATTGTGTGGAAAGAAAAAGGAGTGCTAGTACATCAAAATAATAGTCAAGATGAAGATACACTAATTCAAAGAGTTTTAAAATATTTATATTTGAAAAAACAATATTTACCTGAACAAGAGTCTAGTTTTACTCCTGCAAGTATTCATCGATTAGATCGTAATACTGAAGGATATGTTATTTTTGCAAAAAACTATACTTCATTAAAAGAGCTAAATTTATTATTGAAAGAGCATAAGATTCAGAAAAAATATTTGGCATTAATTGAGAATAAATTAAGTCAAAAAGGACAATTAATTCATTATCATTATAAAAAAGAGAATGGTGAAGTATTAATAAGTAATAATGAAAAAGAAGGTTATAAAAAAATTATAACGAATTATCAAGTTTTACAAACTAAAAATAATATTAATTTAGTTGAAATTGAATTAATCACTGGTAAATCTCACCAAATTCGTGCACAATTTGCACATATTGGTAACCCATTATTGTCTGATATGAAATATGGATCAAAAGTAAAAGGAAATTACCAAGAGTTATGTGCTTATTATTTAGAATTTCATTATAAACAATCTTTTAAATTTATGAGAAAAAATAATTTAGTTTCTCAAAAATTTGATACTCTATCTAAAAATAATCATTGCTAAAAAAATGATTTTATTATATAATATAGAAAAAGGAGTAGCAATATGAAACAAATACAAAAAAGAGATGGTAGGGTTGTAGAATTTCAGTATAGTAAGATTTATACAGCGATAGAAAGGGCAACAAAAACTTCAAAAGAAGAAGTAGATATTGCTGGTGTATGTGATAAAGTTATTGAGCAAGTGGATAGTATTTATTGGCTTCAAACTCCAACAGTTGAAGGAGTACAAGATGTTGTAATCGATGTTTTAAAGAAAGAAGGTTATACTAAAACAAGTGCGCTTTATGAAAATTATCGTAATAAACGAACAAAAATTCGCACATTGAAAATGGGATTAATGAAAGAGATAAATGATATTACTTTTTCGGATAATAATGATATTAAAAGAGAAAATGCAAATATTGATGGAAATACTGCAATGGGAACGATGCTTCAATATGGAAGTAGTGTTTCTAAATTTTTCTGTAAATCTACAATTTTGGGAGATGAATTTGCAGATGCACATGATGATGGGTTAATTCATATTCATGATTTAGATTTTATGAATATGGGAACTTTAACATGTTGCCAAATTAATCTAGAATCTTTATTCAAAGGTGGATTTTCAACAGGACATGGTTTTTTAAGAGAGCCAAATGATATTTCAAGTTATGCTGCATTAGCAGCAATTGCAATTCAAAGTAATCAAAATGATCAACATGGAGGACAAAGTATTCCAGCGTTTGATTATTATTTAGCACCTGGAGTAATTAAAACATTTAAAAAATTATATAAATCTAATTTTGAAAAAGCAAAATTATTATTAAATGTTGAAGTTGAGTTAGATGAATCAAAAATTGATTTAGATGAAAATATTCAATATGCAGATGAAAAAGCACAAAGGGTAGCAGATTTTGCTTATACTCAATCTAAGGAAGAAATAGACAAAAAGACATTCCAAGCAATGGAAGCATTTATCCATAATTTAAATACAATGCATTCCCGTGCAGGTGCACAAGTTCCATTCTCAAGTATTAATTTTGGAACAGATACTTCAACAGCGGGAAGATTAGTTAGTAAGAATTTATTATTAGCACAAGAAGCAGGTTTAGGAAATGGAGAAACACCAATATTCCCAATTTTAATTTTTAAAGTGAAAGAAGGAATTAACTATAACCAAGAAGACCCAAACTATGACTTATTTGAATTAAGTTGTCGAGTGAGTAGCAAACGATTATTCCCAAACTTCTCATTTATTGATGCTCCATTTAACTTACAATACTACGATCCAAAAGAAAAACATACAGAAATTGCATATATGGGATGTCGTACTAGAGTAATTGGAAATGTTTGTGGAGAAAACACTGTAGAAGGAAGAGGAAATACTTCATTTACTTCAATTAATTTAGTTCGATTAGGAATAGAACATGGTCAAATTAGCGGAAAATATGATAAAGTAGCATTCTTTGCGCATTTAAATGATGTTGTGGATTTAGTTGTAAAACAATTGTTAGAACGCTTTGAAATGCAAGGTAAAAAGCGTGTAAAAAACTTCCCATTTTTAATGGGTCAAAAAGTTTGGAAAGCAGCTCGTGATTTAGAGTGGAATGATACTTTAGAAGAAGTGATTAAACAAGGAACATTATCGATTGGATTTATTGGTTTAGCTGAGTGTTTAAAAGCTTTAATTGGTGTTCATCATGGAGAAAGTGAAGAAGCTCAAAAATTAGGGTTAGAAATTATCCAATTTATGAGTGATAAAATGCAAGATGCAAAACATCACTATAAATTAAATTTCTCATTAATTGCAACTCCAGCTGAAGGGTTATCTGGTCGATTTACAAGAATTGATCGCAAAAGATATGGAACATTAGAAGGTATCACAGATCGTGAATACTATACAAATTCATTCCATATACCAGTGTATCATAATATTGCTATCGCAGATAAAATCGCATTAGAAGCACCATATCATGCATTAACTGATGCTGGGCATATTTCATATGTGGAAGTAGACGGAGATTTAACGCATAATTTAGAAGCATTTAAATCAATTGTGCGATGCATGAAAGAAAATGGAATAGGATATGGAAGTATTAACCATCCAGTAGATCGTGATCCAGTGTGTGGATACTCTGGAATTATTTATGACACTTGTCCCAACTGTAATCGTGAAGAAGGAGAGATTCCTTTTGATCGAATTAGAAGAATTACAGGATATTTAGTTGGAACATTAGACCGTTTTAATAATGGAAAGAAAGCTGAAGAAAAAGACCGTGTAAAACATGGGAAAAATTAGACTTGCACAAGAATTAATGGTTGATTCAATCGTAGATGGTCCAGGACTTAGAATGGTTGTATGGGTTCAAGGGTGTAGGCATAATTGTTTTAAATGCCATAATCCAGATACACATGATTTTTGTGGTGGATTTGACAAGGAAATTGATGAATTGGCATATGAAATTTCAAGTGCAAAATTGCAAGATGGATTAACACTTTCAGGTGGAGAACCTTTTGATAAAATAGATGAACTCTGTGAATTGCTAGATTTAATTAAACCACTAAATTTAAATATTTGGTGTTACAGTGGATACACTTACGACTATTTAAGAAAACATCCGCATAAATCAAAATTATTAGAAAAAATTGATGTGATTGTGGATGGAAGATTTGAGTGGGAACAACGAGATTTTTCTTTGAAATATCGTGGTTCTCGCAATCAGAAAATCATTGAGGTTAAAACGGAAAAAGTACTATACGAATAGTACTTTTTCTAAAGAAAGGAAATATTATGAAAAGTTTATTAGAAAGATTTATACGATATGTGAAGATAAATACAAGATCAGATGAAAGTAGTACTACTATTCCTTCAACTTATCGTCAAGTAGAATTTCAAAAAATGTTGGAGAAAGAGTTAATTGAATTAGGATTTGATGAAGTAAAATATCATGAAAAAAATAGTTTTTTAATCGCTAAAATTAACGGAAATACAAAAGCAGATGCAATAGGATTTATTGCCCATGTTGATACAGCTGATTTTGAAAGTGAAAATGTAAAACCGAAAATAGTTGAGAATTATGATGGTGGGATAATTCGTTTAAATGATAATTATGAATTAAATCCAAGTTCTTTTCCTAATTTAAAAAATTATCTTGGTAAAACGCTAATTACAACAGATGGAACTACACTTCTTGGGGCAGATGATAAAGCTGGTGTAGCCGAAATTATTGAAGCATGTCGATACTTTATTGAAAATAAAGATGTAAAACATGGAGATATTTATGTAGCATTTGGACCAGATGAAGAAATTGGAAAAGGAGCAGATCGTTTCGATGTAAATGATTTCCCAGTAAAATTTGCGTATACAATGGATGGAAGTGTTGAAGGTGAGTTAGAATATGAAAGCTTTAATGCAGCACAAGCTAGTGTAAAACTATATGGTTTTGCTGTTCATCCTGGTACTGCAAAAGATAAGATGATTCGTGCAAGTCAACTAGCAATTGAATTTGATACAAGTCTTCCAAGTGAAGAAGTACCTGAAAAAACAGAAGGATATGAAGGGTTTTACATGCTATATGATATCAATACTAATGTAGAAGAAGGTGAATTAACTTATATTATCCGTGATCACTCTCGTGAAAAGTTCGAAGCTCGAAAACAAAAACTAATTGAAATTCAAGATGAAATGAATAAAAAATACAATGCAAAACGAGTAGAAGTAGAAATGCATAATCAATACTATAATATGCGCGAAATTATTGAAAAAGATATGACTTGTGTAGAATTAGCATCACAAGCAATGAAAAATTTAGGCATTAGTCCAATTACTAAACCAATTCGTGGAGGAACAGATGGGTCTAAAATTTCATTCATGGGTATTCCAACACCGAACTTATTTACAGGAGGAGAAAACTTTCACGGTCGATATGAATTTGCGTGTTTAGAAGTGATGGAAAAAGCAAAACAAACGATTATTGAAATTATTAAAATTAATAGTGAAAACTAGTAGTTATTTGAAAATACCATATCATGATTGTGATATGGTATT
>JBHALC010000100.1:0-5043 GCA_041827565.1 Erysipelotrichaceae bacterium | reverse complement strand
GTTTATTATACCAAAAAAATCATAAAAAATATAGTAAAAAATGCCATTTCTGGCATTTTTTTATATTCGCATTTGTTTTCCTTTTGAAATTCTTAAGAAGATAATCAATGAAGCCATTGTTACAACAGTTAAAATTCCAGATAAAGCTGCTGCTATACCATAATTTCCACGAATTACTTCTGTATACATTGCTACGGTTAATGTTTGTGTTTTAGCATTGTATAAAATGATGGCTGTTGATAACTCTGAAATCATTGTTACCCAACTTAATATTGCCCCAGACATAATTCCAGCTTTCATCATCGGCATCGTTACTTTAAAGAAGGTCTTCATTTTACTTGCTCCTAATGAAGTTGCAGCCTCTTCCATACTTAATGGAATTTGTTGTAATGTGGCAACACTTGAACGAATTGTATACGGTAAACGACGAATAATTAATGAAATAATCATAATCGCCATTGTTCCACTTAATAATAATGGTCTCTTATTGAAAGATACTAACAATGCAATACCCACAACTGTTCCAGGAACAATATATGGAATCATACTTACAATATCAATTGCACCTGAAAGTGCATTACGTCTACGAACTGTAACATACGCAATTAAAACAGATAAGAATACAATTGCAATTAAAGCAATACCCGGAATTAAAATTGTATTTAATAATGATCCCCCTAATTTTGTAAAGGCAATTTCATATGATTTAAGTGATAATCCTGATTGGAATACCATCCCTTTTGTCTCTAAAAAAGAAGTATATAAAACATAAAGTTGAGGCATAATTGCAAGTGCAACTAATCCATAAGAAAATAAATATACCGCTATTTTTTTAAATCCTACTATTTTACGAGCAACAATTGGTCTTAATGCACTCATTGAAAAAGCATATTTATTAGATAAGTATTTTTGAACTAAGAACACTACAGTGGTAATTAGAATCGCAATTACTGCAATTGCACTTGCAAAACCATCATTTCCACCAACCTCATTAATAAACTCTTCAAAGATTAATACTGGGAATGTACGATATCCTTCCCCTATTAACATCGGAGTTCCAAAGTCAGCTAATGCTCTCATAAACACTAATAATGCACCCGCTAAAATCGTTGGCATAATTAAAGGAATAATAATTTTAAAGAAACGTTTTATTCCTTTAATCCCCATATTTTCACTTGCTTCTAAAAGAGAATTATCTACATTTGATAATGCCCCTTCGACATATAAGAAAATTAACGGGAATAACTGTAATGTAAATACTAATAAAATTCCATTAAATCCATAAATTTCAAATTGAAATCCAGGAATCATTTGAGTAATTAGTTTTGTTAAGACCCCATTTCTTCCTAGTAATAAAATCCATGAATAGGCACCAATAAATGGAGCAGACATACTTGATAAAATAATTAATAAACGCAGTAACCCTTTACCTTTAAAACGATAAGCACTGAAACAATATGCTAGTGGAACCCCAACTAATAGTGATGTAATCGTTGCTAAAGTTGAAACAACAAAACTATTAAATAATGATTTAGTATAATATCCTTCTGAAAAGAATTTTGTAAAGTTACTAAATGTAATCCCTCTACTTGCAGGATCAACTACTGCTTTATAAAGCAAAATTAATAATGGATAAATCAAGAATAGTGCATAAATCGCAGCAATAACTAATGAAATCGTAATCCAAATATCTAACTTACGCTTTTTCATTATCAATCACTAAGTTTCTTAATCCAGATTCATCAAATACATTTATTTTTTCACGTTTAACATCTAAATAAACAACGCTTCCTTTTTCAAATAAATGATTAATTGATGACTCTTCAATTACTTCTACTTTTTCTCCTGATTCTAAACTTAAATAATAATGTGTATTTAACCCTAAGAAAATACTATCCACTATTGTTGCTTTAATTCCTTTTTCACTATTAATTACAAATTCTTCAGGACGAATAGACAATTTTACTTTCCCACTTCCATTTAAATTTGGAACATTAAAAGTATAATTACCAATTGTAATTTGTCCTTCATTCATTGTTGACTCAATAATATTTGTTCTACCAATAAATGTAGCAACAAATTCATTATGCGGTCTTTGATAGATTTCTTTTGGTGTCCCTAAATGTTGAATTTCACCATCTTTCATTACCGCAATATAATCACTAATAGCCATTGCTTCTTCTTGATCGTGTGTTACATAAACTGTTGTAATTCCAACATTTTTTTGAATATCACGAATTGCACTTCGCATATCAACACGTAATTTAGCATCTAAATTACTTAAAGGCTCATCCATTAGCAATACTTTAGGTTCAATCACTAAAGCACGAGCTAATGCAACACGTTGTTGTTGTCCCCCAGATAAATTTTCCGGAAGACGATTACGGTATTGATCAATTTGCATTAATTTAAGAAATTTATCACTTCTTTTTTCAATTTCTTGCTTATCTAATTTTCTTTGATATAATCCAAAACGAACATTTTCCTCTACACTCATATGTGGGAAAATTGCATAGTTTTGAAATACCATTCCAATATCTCTTTTACTTGGATCTAAATCATTAATACGTGTTTCATCAAAATAGAAATCCCCACCTTCAATGGTATTAAATCCTGCAATCATACGTAATAATGTTGTTTTACCACAACCAGAAGGTCCTAGTAGCGTAAATAAACTACCATCCGGAATATGTACATTTAACTTATCAATAATCGTTAAATTCCCATATCTTTTTATTGCTTCATTAATATTAATACTACTCATAATTAATTTCCACTTGCAATATAGATTGATTTAAATTTCTCAACAATTTTAGCTTTATTTTGATGTACATAATCCATATCTTCTTGAATAACATTAATTTCTTTAAATGGTTTCATTGAATCAGAAGTTTTAACATCTTTTAATACTGGACGGTTTGTTGTTGAAGAACCTAAAATATCTTGAACTTCTTGTGAAATTACTAAGTCAATGAATTTTTTAGCTAATTCTTCACGTTTCGTTCCCTTAACAATCGCACTCCCTGCTGGTAAGAACACTGCTCCCTCTTTTGGATATACCACTTCTACAGGTGCATTTGATTTAATTAACCCCACTGATGGATCTTCGTAAGTTAATCCAACTACCATTTCTCCATCTGCTACTGCTTTATAAACAGCACTAGATCCTGATTTTAATTTACCATCAATATTTGAGAATAAGTCTTTTACATATTTCCAAGATACATCTGATTCATATCCACCTTTAGCTAATAAAATATTTGTTAATTGAGCAAATGCACTAGAAGAATTTGATGGATCAGCTGAAGCGATTTTACCTTTCAATGCTGGATTCAATAAATCTTCATAGCTTTCGATTTTAATATCTTTTGCTAAGTTTTTGTTTACTAAGATTACACTTCCATCTAAAACATATGGTGTAATAAATCCTGTTGTATTTTTATAAGCATCTAAAACTAATTTATCATTTGGTGATACATAATCTAAGAATAATGCTTTGTTATCACGGATTGTTGCAAAACTTCCACCAAATAAAACATCTGCATATGGTGCATCTTTTTCAGATTGAAGACGTTTAATTAACTGTCCTGTCCCTGCTTGAATTAACTCAACTTTTACATTGTGTTTTTTCTCAAATAGTGGAATAATAGCATTCACTAATCCTTCTGAGTTTGGAGTATACACTACAAGTGTATCTTGTTTCCCAGCTGCTCCTCCATCTGCAGCTCCACATCCTACTAATGTTACAGCAGCACTCAGTGCAATTGCTGTTTTAAAAAATTTTTTCATACGAAAATCCTCCCTGTTGTCACTATTTTATCACTTTTATTTTAATAAAAAAACCCAAAATTCAGTCATTTTGGGGTAAAAATCCGTTTTTTTAGATTAAAATCAACTTAATAAATTCTTTAGGTGAATAACCAATATATTTTTTAAATACTACTGAAAAATATTTTAAATCATTAAATCCCGTTAATTCTGCTACTTCTTGAATTGAAAGCTTTTGGCGCATTAAATCAATAGATTTCTGAATTCGATAGCGATTTAGATAATCATTAATTGTATGCCCGGTTGCCTCTTTAAAGCGCTTATTTAAAATAGATTCACTATAATGCATTTTTTCAACTAAAACCGACATTGTAATTTTCTTTTGATACTCTTGATGAATATATCCTATAATTCTTTCCGTAATATCTTCATCTCTAAAATCAATGCATTTTAATAAGTCAATTTCTTCCACATTTTGTTTTTTTGTTATAATTTCTTTATAATATGTTTTTTCTTTTACTTGTTGAATTGCTTTATAGATTGCATTTTTAAATTCTTCATTATCTAAAGGTTTTAATAAGTATTCACATACCCCATAATGAATTGATTTTCGCATATATTCTAAATCAGAATAACCACTCAACACAATTACACTATACACATGTTGTGTAATTGTTTCATCTATCATTTCTAATCCACTCTTAATTGGCATATTAATATCCGTAACCACAATATCTGGATTTAATTCTAATATCTTTTGTACTCCTACTTCACCATTCTCAGCAGTTGCAACTAGGCTACATCCTAATTCTTCCCAATTAATACTAAATGCTAATCCATTACGAATAATTGCTTCATCTTCAACAATTAAAACCTTATACACGCTGAATCACCTCTGTCTTATTAATATAGATACATGCAATTGTTTCTTGATTTTTTTCAAAACTCAAGTAAGATAGTGGGCCATAAAACAACTGAATTCTACGATGAGTTAAATAAAGCCCATGATGATTCAATTCATTTTTACTTCCACTTAAATATTGATTTAATTCTTTTATTTTTTCATCTGTAATATTACCATCATCTGCTATTTTAATAATATAATAATCTTGATTCTCTTCTACTTTTATTTTAATCGTAACATAGCCATTTTTACGATAAGCATATTTAATACTATTTTCAATCAAGGGTTGAATCAATAACTTCGGTACAGGTAACTTTTTATATTTATTTCCTATTTCAATTTGATATGAAAATTGAGTTTGTAATCGGATT
>JBHALC010000099.1:0-3438 GCA_041827565.1 Erysipelotrichaceae bacterium | reverse complement strand
TGTAATTACATCTGTTATTAAAGATTACCGTGGAATGGTTTATCCAATTTTAGAAAGCATTGGAAATGGAAGTGTTGAATGGGGTAAACATTCTTACATATCATTTAAAGATGGTGGCGTATATTTAGTTGAAAACAGCTATACTACAGATATTATTTCTGAAGAAATATTAAAGGAATATAAAGAAATTTCTGAAAAATTAGCTAATGGAGAAATCGAAGTTCCAACAGCATTTAATGCATCAACAAGTGAAATAGATGCAGCAAAAGAAAAAGCAAAAGCACATTAATTAGAATTTTAGGGGTGAGGTTATAATGAGTAATTTTGAAATTGATAAAATTCAAATAGGTGAAGATTTACTTGTAATGAAAAATATTACTAAGATTTATAGCAATGGATTTGTTGCGAATAAAAATGTAAATTTTAGTATTAAAAAAGGTGAAATTCATGGTTTGGTTGGAGAAAATGGTGCAGGTAAAACTACATTAATGAAAGTTTTATTTGGTCAAGAAAATTTAGATGATGGAGAAATACTTTATTGTAACCAACCCCTTCAAATTAAAAATCCATTGGTAGCACTTGAAAAAGGAATTGGAATGGTTCATCAACATTTTATGCTTGTTGAATCATTAAGTGTTGCAGAAAATATGGTTTTAGGTAAAGAACCTAAAAAAGGGATTTTATATGATAAAAAAGAAGCAATAAAAATGACCGAAGAGGTTTCAAAACTTTATAATCTTAAGGTTGATCCAAATGTTTTGGTGAGAGATTTATCTATTGGGTATAAACAAAGAGTTGAAATATTAAAAATGCTTCTTCATGGTGCAAAAGTATTACTACTTGATGAGCCAACTGCAGTTTTAACACCTCAAGAAACAGAAGAACTTTTTAAACAGTTAAAAGAATTAAAAAACAGAGGATTTTCAATAGTATTTATATCGCATAAATTAAATGAAGTTAAAGAAATTTGCGATAGAATAACTGTTTTAAGATCAGGAGAATCTAAAATTACAACTGATGTTAAAGATTTAAGTGAAGATGATATTTCTAAGTTGATTGTAGGAAAAGATGTGGAATTAAACATTGTTAAAAATGATAAAAAAATAAGTGATGTTGTGTTGTCTGTTCGAAATTTAAGTTATAAAAATAAATTTGGATTATATGATTTTCATAATTTAAATTTTGATGTTTGTGGTGGAGAGATACTTGGTGTTGCAGGAGTTGAAGGTAATGGTCAATCAGAACTTGCCAATGTAATCGCAGGTATTTTAAAACAAAGTGGTGGCGATATAAAAATAAATGGAGAATCATCAATAAATTTTGATATACGTACATTAAGAGAAAAAGGTGTATCAATAGTTCATGAAGATAGAATGATTTATGGTGCTTGTAAAACAATGAGCATTGAACAAAATATAGTTTCAGATAGATATTATAAACAAGAATATTGTGATAAGGGACTAATAGATTGGAAAAAAGTTAGAAAAGATAGTGAAAATTTGATAAAAGAATATTCTGTTAAATGTGATGGAGCAAGTGCAGATATTAAAACATTATCTGGAGGAAATATTCAAAAAGTTGTTGCAGCAAGAGAGTTTAGCAATAACCCTAAACTTTTAATTGCTTCACATCCAACAAGAGGTATAGATATCGGGGCAGCAGATTTAATAAGACGAAAAATGCTTAATTTGCGTGATAACGGTACAGCAACACTTTTATTTTCTGCAGATTTAACTGAATTAATTAGTTTAAGTGATAGCATTATTGTTATGTATGAAGGTAATATTGTTGCATATTTTGAAAGTACAACAAATTTAACAGAAACAATGCTTGGAGAATATATGTTAGGAATTAAAAAACAAAGTGATGAAGAAATTGGGGGTGTATTACATTGTTAAAATCTAGTAAAATTGAAAAACAATTTAGTATTTTAAGAACAGTATTTTCAATATCTTTAGCACTTATTATTGCATTTATATTGATTTATACAGTAAGTGATAATCCATTTAAGGATTTTAGTACATTGCTTTTTGGTCCACTTAAAAATACAAGTAGGATTATTACAGTAATTTCAAAAACAATTCCTCTTTTATTTACAGGAGTTGCAGTTTCACTTATATATTCTGCTGGACAAATTAATATAGCAGCTGAAGGTGCGTTTTTCTCAGGGTGTATTGCAGCAACATGTGTTGCGATTATTCCAAATATACCTCCAATAATTCATATACCTCTTTGTTTGCTTGCAGGTTTTATTGTTGGAAGTATTGTTATGGGTATTCCAGGAATAATGCATGTAAAATACGATGTTGTAACGATTGTATCATCTTTAATGATCAACTATGTTGCTTTATATGGCGGATTATATATAATTCTTAATCCACTAAGAGATGGTAATGCAGGTTTTGAGGCATCTTTACCATTTAGTTTAAATGCAATTTTACCAAAATTGTTTAATGAAGAAAGAATTCATTTAGGACTTATTATAGGTATATTGGTTGTAATTATTGGAGTAGTATTACTTTTTAAAACACCTTTTGGATATGAAATAAGAACTGTTGGACAAAATGCAAAGTTTGCGAAATTATCAGGTATAAAAACAGATAAAGTAATAATTTTAACTTCTCTTTTAGCTGGTGGAATTGCTGGTATTGGAGGTAGTGTTGAAATATTAGGAAACTATAATAGATTCGTTTATCCAGGTTTTACAAATCATGGATGGGATGGAATAATGATTGCAGTTCTTTGTAGAAATAATCCTAAAAGTGTTCCTTTTGCAGCATTATTCCTTGCATATATAAAAACAGCTGCAGATTCTTTGAATTTGACTTCAAGTATTCCTATTGAAATTGTAAGTATTATTCAAGCAGTAATAATAATATTTATCGCTGCAGAAAGACTTCTTGCAGGATTAGAACACAAAAAAATTGTTGAAGCATCAAAAAACAATTTAAAATTAGAGGAGGTAAAATAATATGTTAGATTATATTTTAACTTATGACTTCTTCTTTGCGATTATTAGAATGAGTACACCACTTATATTTGTTGCGATGGCGGCAATTATTGGTGCAAAAGCAAATGTATTGTGTATTGCATATGAATCAGTAATGTTATTTTCTGCACTTGGTGGGGTAATCGGAAGTGCTCTTACTCAAAATTTATTTGTAGGAATGTTTACAGGTATATTTTGTGGTTTAATTATTTCTTCAATATTTGCATATTTTGTTTTATATTTGAATACAAAACCATTACTTGCAGGTTTAGCATTAAATACTTTGGGTACTGGTGGAACAGTTTATATTATTTATTTAATTACTGGAATGAAACTTGATACATCATCACTAAATAGTTTGCGTTTTCCTAATGTAGAACTATTTATAATAAAAGATATTCCTTTTATTGGAAAATTGTTATCTGGACATAATATATTATCGTATCTTG
>JBHALC010000098.1:0-13765 GCA_041827565.1 Erysipelotrichaceae bacterium | reverse complement strand
TTACACCAGCATTATTCTATACTAAATCACAAGCTGGAGACCAAGGACCTAGAGCATTTGTTTCTAACTTATTTAACTCTTGGATTACAGACAAAGATGTAACTAAATATACTATTAACGATGAAAACGGAGTTAAAGGATTAGAATGGGTTAAAAAAGCATATGATGAAAAATTATTAGGAGATGGAGTTTCTCAAGAAGCTAAAGATGCATTAGAAGCATTTAAATCTCAAAAAGCTGTTTCTACAATCTTATTCTCTCCTGGACTTTCAAAATCTAATGTAAATGGATTTGACTTTGCATTCTTACCATTCCCAAATAACTCTGGAAAAGCAACTTATGAATACTTAGTAGCTGGACCTGCAATCTTCAATAATGATGATGCAAACAAAGCTGAAGCTGCGAAAAAATTCGTTGACTTTATGATTAATGATGCAACTTGGGGTAAACGTACTTTATTAGCAACTGGTAACTTCTCTGCTAAAAAAGGTGAAACTGGATTATATGATAGTGCAGAATTAAAATTTGCCGAAAGTTTATCTGCAAACTATGGACCATACTACAATACAATTGCTGGATATATAAAAATGCGTCCATTATGGTTCAACATGGTTCAAGGAGTATTAAACGGACAGACAACTGCTAAAGAAGGATTAGATAAATTCGTTACAGATGCTAACAAAACTATTGCTGAGGCAAAATAGGTAGTTATAAACAAATAAGAAAATAAGGATAGAATTGTTTTCTATCCTTATTTACTGTCAAGGAGGTCATTATGAAACAAATCAAAAGAAAAAAACAGATTGATTACAGTGGATATTTATTTATTTTACCTGTAATTATCTTCTTCGTAACATTCGTACTATTTCCAATGATTCGCGGAATTCAATTATCATTATATGATTTTTCAAAACGTGTTCCAAGATTTGTTGGGTTTGAAAATTACGCTGATTTATTATTCTCTTCTAATGGTGCTACGATTCATGAGCCATTTATTAAATCTTTATGGAATACAATCACGATTACTGCGATTGCTGTGCCATTAGTAGTACTACTTTCTATTTTTATTGCTGTAATTATCTATAATAAACGACCAGCAGTTAGATCTTTCTTCAGGGGAGTATTCTATATTCCGGCTATTTCATCTGTAGTATCTGTTACAGTGGTATGGATGTGGATTTACCACCCAACTTACGGTATTTTAAACTACTTATTTAATTCTGCTGGTTTAATTAAAGAAAATATTGACTGGCTAGGAAACCCTAATACTGCATTATATGCAATTATTGCAATCTTAATTACAACTTCAATTGGACAACCAATTATTTTATATGTTGCCGCATTAGGAAATGTTCCTAAAGACTTAATGGAAGCTGCTGAAATTGATGGAGCTACTCCATGGCAAGTGTTTAGCCGTATTACATGGCCATTAATTAAGCCAACTACATTATATATTGTAGTTGTAACAACAATTAACTCATTCCAAATTTTCGCTTTAATTCAGTTACTAACTTCAGGTGGACCAAACTATGGAACAAGTACAATTATGTACTTAGTATATGAAGCTGCAATTAAAAATGGAGATCATGGTATAGCAAGTGCGATGGGAGTAATCTTAATGATTATTATTGGTATTATTTCATTAATTCAATTTAAATTCCTATCCACAGATAATGATTAGGAGGTATAAAGATGAAAACGAAAAAGAAATTTAGTTTATTTAATATTTTTGCAATAACATTTTTAATTGTGTTGACGATTTTCTTCTTATTCCCATTTTACTGGATTGCATCTGGATCATTTAAATTACAAGATGTTGCAATTTCGATTCCACCTGAGTGGTTCCCAACTGCACCAACGATGAAAAACTTTGAGACATTATTGGGAAACCCACTAACATTTAGATGGTTCTTTAACTCAGTATTTATTTCAGTATCAACAACAGTATTAGTTTGTGCTACTGCTAGTTTAGCAGGATATGCATTGGCTAAAAAACGTTTCCCAGGAGTAACGCTAATTTTTACTATTTTCGTTGCTGCTATGGCATTACCAAAACAAGTAATTTTAATTCCATTATTAAACTTAATTACAGAATTTAAAATGATGAATACTTATCCAGCTTTAATTTTACCAGCAGTTGGATGGCCATTTGGGGTGTTCTTAATGAAACAATTCTCACAGGCAGTACCAAAAGAATTGTTAGAATCAGCTCGTATTGATGGATGTGGAGAATTAAAAACATTCACAAACATTGCTTTACCAATTATTAAACCGGGTATCGGAGCATTAGCAATCTTTACATTTATTTCAAGTTGGAATGATTACTTCTCACAATTAGTATTCTCAAACTCTCAAGAAATGGCTACTTTACCATTAGGATTAGCACAGATGGCTCAAACAGCAGAGTTCTCTAGTGACTATGGATTATTAATGGCTGGAGCATTACTTGCAAGTTTACCAATGATTTTAATCTTTATTTGTTTCCAAAATTACTTCACACAAGGGGTAACACTTGGTGCTGTGAAAGGATAGTTTTATGGAAAAAGCAGTTTTATTAGAAAAATTAGAAAAAGGATTAATTGTTTCATGTCAGGCACTACCGGGAGAACCTTTATATCGTGAAGAAGGTGGAATTATGGTATTAATGGCTCAAGCTGCTAAAAATGCAGGAGCCGTTGGAATTCGTGCACAAGGGGTTCAAGACATTAAACAAATCAAAGCACAAGTAGATTTACCAATTATTGGAATTATAAAGAAATCATATCCAAATTTCGAACAATATATCACAGTTACAATGAATGAGATTGATCAATTAGTTGAAGCTGGAAGTGATATTATTGCACTAGATGCTACAATGCGTGAAAGAGGAGATGGTATTACAATTAACGAATTTATTGCTCAAATTAAAGAAAAATATCCAAATGTATTATTAATGGCAGATATTTCGACTTTAGAAGAAGCAATTAATGCTGAAAAAGCAGGTTGTGACTTTGTTGGAACAACATTAAATGGATATACACCTTATACTCAAGATGTAAAACACTTTAATTTAGAGTTAATGAAAGAAATTGTTGAGAGTGTAAATATTCCAGTAATTGCAGAGGGAAAAGTACATACACCTTTACAAGCAAAACAAGCGCTAGAAATTGGGGCCCACTGCGTTGTAGTAGGTGGGGCGATTACTCGTCCACAAGAAATAGCAGAAAGGTTTATTAAGGAAATTAAATGAATTTATTACAGTTAATGACCGCATGGTATTTTTATTCAAAATTTTATATTTTAGGTTCTGTACTTGTGACACATATTTTAAATGTTTGATTTAAAAAATATTGGCTATCTCCATTACTTGTTAATGCAGTATGTGTTATTTTATTTGGGATAGGTATAAGTATTGGAATGATTAAAAATGATGAAATTTTTGTAACGATATTGATGGGTTATTTACCAATCGTTTTTACAAGTATTGTAATGAATTTAACGATTATAATTTATAAAAAAATAAGGAGAAAACAAAATGGCTAAATTTAGCGTAAAAGATATTAAAGGAGTAATTCCAGCAGTAATTACACCATTTGATGAAAATGAAAACTTTGATGAAGGTAAAATGCGTCATGTAATTGACACATTAATTGAAAAAGGAGTACATGGATTCTATTTATGTGGATCTACTGGAGAAGGATTCTTAATGACTTTAGAAGAAAGAAAAAAAGTAACTGAAGTTGTTGTAGATCAAGTAAAAGGAAGAGTACCAGTGATTGTTCACATTGGAGCAATTTCTACTAAATTGTCAATTGATTTAGCAAAACATGCCCAAAGTGTAGGAGCAGATGCAATTAGTTCTGTACCTCCATTCTACTGGCGCTTTAGTGAACAAAGAATTTTTGAATATTACAGTGATATTGCAGCACAATGCGAATTACCAATGATTGTGTATAATGTACCATTAGTAGGATTATTCGGATTTGATTTTATTAAACGTCTATCAACGATTCCAGGAGTTGAAGGAATTAAATATACAGCTTATACACACCAAGATATCTACAAATGTAAAGATAAAATTTCTTCTGACTTTATGGTATACTCTGGAGCTGATGAAATGGCTGTTAGTGGAATCATTAATGAAGCAGATGGAATTATTGGATCATTCTACTCAATGATGCCAGATGTATTTGTAAACATCTACAATCATGTAAAAGCGGGTGAAATTGATAAAGCGCAAAGATTACAAAAAATCGCAGTAGATATTATTGAAGCTTCATTAAAATATGATTACTATGCAGTAATTAAATTAGCGATGAAATGGATGGGATTTGACGGAGGTATCGTTAGAGCACCTTTTAAAAACTTAACTGTAGAGCAAGAAGAAGAATTAAAAGTTGCATTTAGAAAAATTAAAGAAGAATATAATGCAACAGATGTAGATGTATTGAAAGTAGTTTAATATGAAAAAATACATCGCACTTGATATTGGAGGCACAGCTTTAAAATATGGAATTGTGGATGAACAAGGAAATATTTTGGAGATTTTTGAAGAAAGTGTAAGTTTTGATGGTTATGAAACACCAATATTGAATACGATCCTAAAAGTACTAGATGCTTATCTTAAAGACACTAGTACTTTTAGTGGTATTTGTGTTAGTGCAACGGGGCAAATTGATTCAAAATTAGGAAAAGTAATTGGTGTTGGTGGAAATATTAAAAACTATTTAGGTAGTGAAATCAAGAAAACACTTGAAGAAAGATATCATTTAACAACTGAAGTGTTAAATGATGCAAATGCTGTAGCCGCAGCAGAAAAATGGATTGGTGCTGGAAATGGTTATCAAAATGTAATTGCGATTACGATTGGAACTGGAGTAGGTGGAGGGATTTATGTTCATGACCAACTTTTACTTGGTGCAAGAGGGATTGCTGGAGAGATAGGACATTTTAGCATTGATCAGAATAATGAGATATGCACTTGTGGGAATATGGGATGTTATGAGCGATTTGCCTCAATGAGTGCACTAGTTCGTAAAGTAAATGAAAAGTTAAATGTAAATTATAATGGTCGAATGATTTTTGAACGATATGATGATCCTGAAATCAACATATTGATTAATGAATGGATGGATTCAATTGCAAAAGGAATTATTTCTTTAGTACATATTTTCAATCCAGAGGTTGTAATAATTGGTGGAGGAGTAAGTAAACAAGATGAAAAATTTATTCAACCACTTATTAAGAAAGTTGCAGATAAAGTGATGCCACGCTTTTTAGAAGATTTAAAAATTGTTCCAGCTAAATTAGAAAATGGTGCAGGTATGGTAGGAGCGGTGTATCATTTTAGAGGTCTGTATGAATCATTATAAAATACCTACTGACTTTAATGAATTTTGGGATAATCAACTAAAAAAAATTAATGATTTTCAACTCGATTACACAATTAAAAAAACAGATTTTTCTAATTTTAATCAAATAGAATATTATGATTTATATTTTACTAGTTTTGATGGTTCTAAAATTTATGCGAAATATATTAGACCAAAAACAGATAAAAAGGTAGGTTTGATTTTTCATTTTCATGGATATCCAGGATGTAGTCGAAATTGGTTAGAAAAAAGTGCTTTTGCGACTCTTGGATATGCAGTTTTAGCAATAGACTTTAGAGGACAAGGTGGAAAAAGTAATGATGCATCCCCTACTTTAGGGACAAGTGTTGCGGGACATATTGTGTCAGGAATTGACGATGATATTGAAAAAATGATGTATTATAAAAATATAATTGATATGTGTATATTAGTTAAAATTGGAAAACAATTAGACAATATTGATACAGATAAATTGGTTAGTTTAGGACATTCACAGGGTGGTGCATTTTCAATTGTGTGTACTGCATTGAATACTGAAATTTCTAAGTCTATTGCTTTATATCCATTTTTAAGCAATTTTAGAAAAGTTTATGATATGAACAAAGATGAAATTGCATATGAAGGGATTCGCTATTATTCTCGTTGGTACAATACAATAGAGCAAAATAACAATTTGTTTTTTGAGCGATTGGCTTATTTTGATACAATGTTTTTTGCAACTAGAGTGAAATCAAAAATGCTTTTTGGTGCAACTAAAATTGATATGGCTTGTCCTTATGAAACACAAATGGATGTTTACAATAATTTAAATTGTAATAAAAAAATACGAGTTTATTCTAAATTTGGACATGAAAATATTCCAGATTTCAATGAAGAAACTTATCATTTTTTATTGGAGGATTAATATGAAATTAAATTATGAAATTAAGAAAAAAATGATTTTACATCCAACATGTGATTGCTATGAAATCTTTTTTAAAAATGAATCGGATTTAATTTATGCAGATTTATTTCTACCAAAAAAAGGTTGTAGTAAAATTGTATTTGAAGTTCCAGATTATATGGCATTTCCAAAAGATTTATTAAATCTTTCTCGTTACGCATTGTTAGATTATGGTGTTGTTTCCTTACATCTTAGGGGTTAAAGAGGTAAATCAGAGAATTCAACTTCTTTTACACAATATTCACCGTTTGATTTCAAAGAAGAACATTATTTTTTAGAATTAATTGAAGATTTAAAAATCTTGAATTTTATTATTGATGAAAACTATCCAAATTTAAAAAAGGTAGGAGTAGGAGTAGGTTTAGGTGCGAGTTTATTGACTCATATTGAAGCAGAGCTGAATTGCTTTGAGGAATTGTATATTTCTAATATTTTGCTGGCTGATTTTGATTACATCATTGATAATAATAAAGATATTAATTTTTATACTCCAATTCGCTATTTCCTGCAAAATCATCCTAGTTTAGAAAATGAATTAAAAGAGGGATTAAGGAAATTAGATGTTGTAGAAATTGGAAATAAAATAAAATCTAAAGTTTATTATGGGTTATCTTTTTTAGATGAAATTGCACCTTATGAAACACAATTAAAATTTGTGGGGACAATAAGAAATGTGGAAGTGTTGAAATACCGAAAATTTGGACATGAAGTATTGCAAGAGCATTTCTTTGATGAATTTATCTTAAAAAAATTAAAATAAATAAAAGAATTACTGTAAAAAGTAATTTTTTTTAATTTTTATATCTCGTTAATTCGACAAAATTATACAAAAATGGTATAATAAAGTGTAAATATAAACTGGAGGATTTTATGAAACAATTAAGTGGAAGTGAAATAAGAAATCTATTTTTATCTTATTTTGAAAAGCATGGACATATGATTGAACCAGGTGCTTCATTGGTTCCATATAATGATAATACATTGTTATGGATTAACTCAGGAGTTGCGGCTTTAAAGAAGTATTTTGATGGTACAACAAAACCAAAATGTAATCGTATTACGAATGTTCAAAAATCAATTCGAACAAACGATATTGAAAATGTAGGGCATACTGCTCGTCATCATACTTTTTTTGAGATGTTGGGTAATTTTAGTATTGGTGATTATTTTAAAAAAGAGGCGATTCATTTTGCATGGGAATTTTTAACATCAAAAGAGTATATTGGTTTTGATATTGATAAGATGTATGTAAGTATTTATGAAGATGATGAAGAAGCTTATCAAATTTGGGTGAATGATATTGGAATTAATCCAAATCGTATCTTAAAAACAAAACATAATTACTGGGAAATTGGAGCAGGACCTTCTGGGCCAAATACTGAGATTTTCTATGATCGTGGCGTAAAATATGATCCAGAAAATATTGGTGAAAAATTATTTTTTGAAGAATTAGAAAATGATCGTTATATTGAGGTTTGGAATGTTGTTTTCTCACAATATGATGCAAAAGAAGGGGTAGAACGAAAAGATTATAAAGAATTACCTCAAAAAAATATCGATACTGGAATGGGATTAGAGCGATTAACTTGTATCGTTCAAGATGTAGAGACAAATTTTGATACAGATTTATTTATTCCAATTATTCGCACTTGCGAAAAGTTCACAAACAAAAAGTATGAAGGAACTAATAAATTATCATATCGTGTAATTGCAGATCATATTCGTACATTATCATTTGCATTAGCAGATGGTGCTGCATTCTCAAATGAGGGTAGAGGATATGTGTTACGAAGAGTATTAAGAAGAGCAGTTCGTTTTGGTAAAAAAATTGAAATTAATGAACCATTCTTATACAAATTAGTTGATTCTGTATGTGAAATAATGAAGGAATTTTATCCAAATGTTTTAGAGAAAGCAGAATTCATTAAAAAACAAGTATTACAAGAAGAAGAAAAATTTCATTTAACATTGACAGATGGAGAAAAATTATTGAACGAAATGATTCAAGGAAAATCAGTTTTATCAGGTGAAGATGCATTTAAGTTATATGATACTTATGGATTCCCATTTGAATTAACATTGGAAATTGCTTCTGAACAAAATGTGAGTGTAAGTAAAGAAGAATTTGAATCTGAAATGCAAAAGCAAAAAGAACGAGCTCGTTCTTCAAGAAGTGAAAGTGGATCATTTGCAAGTCAATCAAAAGATTTAATGGATTTTGAAAAAACAAGTGAATTTATCGGATATGACCAGTTAGTTGCAGAAGCAAAAGTAATCGGAATTTTTAAAGATGGAATTTCTTTTGAAAAAGCAAGTGGAAAAGTAGGATTAATTTTAGATCAAACAAGTTTCTATGCCACAAGTGGAGGACAAGAATATGATAAGGGTTATATTGAATTAAGTGGAGTTCAATATCCTGTTTTAGAAGTAATTAAAGCTCCTCATAAACAACATATTCATATTGTTGAGGTGGAAGAAGTTCAATTAGGAGATACGGTTAAAACAGTCGTAGATGAATATTTAAGATTACGTGTTTCTCAAAATCACTCTGCTACACATTTACTACAAGCAGCACTTAAGAAATTTGTGGGGATGCATGTTGCTCAAGCAGGAGCATTCTATAATGAACAATATTTAAGATTTGATTTTACCCATTTTGAAAAAATTGATGATGTAACATTACAAAAAATTGAAGATTATGTTAATGATTCAATAAAAAAAGCATTACCTTGTACAATTGAATATATGGAACTTGAAAAAGCAAAAGCTACAGGAGCGAATGCATTATTTGATGAAAAATATGGAGATGTCGTTCGTGTAGTTACAATTGGTGAAGATTCTAAGGAATTATGTGGAGGTACACATATTAAAAACTCTTCAGAGATTCAAAGTTTTAAACTTTCTTCAGAAGAAAGTGTTGGCTCAGGAGTTCGTCGTATCACAGCGATTACTTCAGATGCTGTAGTAGAAGACTTACAAATTAGTGAGAAAATTGTATTAGAATTAATCAAAGAATTACAAGCTCAAAACCGTACACAACTAATTGATAAAGTAAAAGCATTACAAGAAGAATTAAAATTAGCTAAAAAAGAGAATATAAGTTTAAATTCGAAATTATCTGCTTTAAAAGTAAATGAATTGATTGAAAATGCAATTGAAAAAGAAAATAGTAAATATATTGTTGAGATTGTGGATAATGTAGATGTCGATACACTTAAAACGATGGTAGATGCATTAAAAGTGAAATTAAATTCATTCTTTGCATTCTTTATTACAAAAAATAATGATAAATTATTATTTGTGGCTGGTGCAAGTGATGATGTAGTTAAAAAAGGAATTCACTGTGGAAATTTAGTAAAAGAAGCAGCAATTTTAACTGGTGGTAATGGAGGAGGAAGACCAAACCTTGCTACTGCTGGGGGGAAAGATATTTCTAAAGTTGAAGAAGTGATTCAACTTATTAAATCAAAAATATAAAAGGAGGAAAAGATGATGAATAATGAAAATACACTTACTTTTAGTACAGAAGAAGTAAAACAAGAAAATATTGCGCGTATTATGAAATTATGTGAAGCAGCTTTAGAAGATCGTGGATATAATGTAATTAATCAAATTGCCGGATATTTAATTTCAAATGATCCAGCATATATTTCAAGTCATCAAAATGCTCGTGGAGTGATTCAGAGTGTAGAACGCTTTGAAATTATTGAGGAGTTAGTTAGATTTTATTTAGCTAATAATAAAAAGTAATGAAAATCATTGGACTAGATTTAGGTAGTAAAACATTAGGAGTAAGTATTTCTGATGCATTAGGATTAATTGCTTCTAATGTAACTACAATTCGATTTAATGAAGATGATTATGAGGATGCTCTAAATAAATTGCTTGAATTAAACCAAGAATACAAAGTAAAAAAAATGGTACTGGGTCTTCCAAAACATATGAATGGTGATATTGGAATTCGTGGTCAAATTTCAATTGAATTTAAAGAGAAACTAGAAAAATATGGAATAGAAGTAATTTTATGGGATGAACGATTAAGCAGTGTTTCAGCAAATAAACTGTTGATTTCATTAGATGCTTCAAGAAAAAAAAGAAAACAAGTAGTAGATCAATTCGCTGCTAGTAATATATTACAAGGCTATTTAGATAGTCAAAGATAGGAGAACTTATGTTAGATAATACAATTGTGTTTGAAGATGAAAAAGGAAATGAAGAAAGATTTAGAGTGGTTTTAACTTTTACACATCCTCAGACTAATGAAAGTTATGTTGTAGTTGAAAAGGAAGATGCAACAGATGATACGGTATATGCATATCGTTATGATGAAGAAAATAATTTATATCCAATTGAATCTGATGAAGAATGGGCATTAGTAGAAGAAGTTTTAGATTCATTTAATGAAGTAGATGATGAAGAAGAAAACTAAAAATAAATTGATGATTTTATTTGTAGTCATGCTTATAATTGGAGGAGGAATTCTATTTACTTTTTCACAATTACAACAACCTAATACAAATAAAAAAATTGTTTATGAAGTAAAACCTAATGCACACTTAAAGGATGTTTTACAAGATTTAGAAAAAGAAGAAATTATTAAAAATAGTTTTATTGCATATCAGTATGCTCGAATTTTTAAAAATGTTCATTTAATTACAGGTAAATTTGAATTAGATTCTAATACCAATTTAGATCAAATTTTAGTTAAATTATCTGATTCAACACAGTTAGTAAATGAAGATTATAAATTAGTATTACCTGATGGTAAATGGGCAATTCACTACGCACAAATTATTAGTGAAAAAACTGGAATAGATAAACAAATAATTTTAAATAAATGGAATGATGTTGATTATATTACTAAGCTAAGAGAAAAATATTGGTTTTTAAAAGATATTACACAAAGTAATCATGCTAAAGTATTATTAGAAGGTTACCTATTAGGAAATACATATCAAGTATCTCCTAATATGGATATTGAGAATATCACAGAGATGATTCTTGATTATACAAATACAGTGCTTTCTAACCACAAAAATATTCTACAAACACAAAATATCCATGATATTTTAGTAAAATCAAGTTTAGTACAGTACGAAGCTAGTAAAGAAGAGGATATGAAAAAAGTAGCAGGTGTAATTGAAAATCGATTAGCACAAAATCAGAAATTAGAGTTGAGTGTTACAGTATGTTATTCTCTATATAAGAATTTAGCTGATTGGAAACAATGTGAAACAAGCTATGATTTAGATTCGCCATTTAATACTTATTTATATTCTGGATTACCGCCAACACCGATTAATAATCCAAGTGCAATGGCAATTAATGCTACTTTGAATTATGAAAAGCATGATTACTATTTTTTTGTAGCTGATGTGTGTGGAGATGGAAGTGTCTACTATTCAAAAACTTATGAAGAGCATTTAGAAAAAGTAGATCAATACTTAACACAGAAAGGATGTATAAATTGAAGACAGTAAAAATTATCGGAATAACGGGTGGAAGTGCTAGTGGAAAAACAAGCATTTCTAGACAAATTGATGAAGCATTTTCTGATACTAATTCAGTTGTAACGATTCGTTTAGATGATTATTATAAAAATTTAGATCATTTAACATTTGAAGAAAGACAACAAGTTAATTTTGATCATCCGGATGCATTTGATATGGATTTACTAATAGAACATCTAAAAAAATTAAAAAATTATGAAACAATTTCTAAACCAACTTATGATTTTGTGGAGCACACTAGAAGTAAAGTAGTAGAAACAATTCAACCGGTTGATGTTATTATTTTAGAAGGTCTATTTGTGCTACAAAATCCAGTACTTCGAGAATTATGTGATATTCGTATTTTTGTGGATACAGATAGTGATATTCGCTTTATTCGTCGACTAGTTCGAGATGTGAAAAAGCGTGGTCGAAGTGTAGATAGTATTGTAAATCAGTATACGACAACGGTTAAAGCAATGCATGATGCATTTATTGAACCAAGTAAAAGATATGCAGATATTATCATTCCAGAAGGTGGAAAAAATTATATTGCGATTAATTTAATTATTAATCAAATTACAAGTTTAATTAAAGGAGAACAAAATGTCTAAAAAAACAGAAGAATTAGAAGTGTATAGTACAAATACAACTAAAACGATTTTAACTGAAGAGGGGTTAAAAGATTTAAAAGAGCAACGAGATGCCTTATTAGAAGAAATTGAGATTAATAAAGTTGAATTACAAGAAGCACGTGCACAAGGGGACTTAAGTGAAAATGCTGAGTATGATGCAGCACGTGATAATCAAGCACGTTTAGATCACAAATTAAAAGAGATTGAAGCGATTTTAAGTAATTATCAAATTATTGAATCTACTCGTAAAGATATTGTTTTATTAGGAAATACAGTTACAATTTTTGATCATGAATCAAATGAAGAAGCAACATATAAAATTGTAGGGTCAATTGAGGCAGATCCATTAAATGGAAAATTATCAAATGTTACTCCATTAGCAACAGCGATTATGGAACATAAAGTAGGGGATATTGTTTTAGTTGAAAAAGTAGAACAACCTTATAAAGTAACGATTTTAGAAATTAAATAATTTAAGTTTTTTTGTAAATTTCAGACTATAATAAATAGGAGGAATTTATGAAAAAACTTTTTATTTTTTTATTCTTGTTATATGGGTGTCAAAAAAATGATTATTTCAAACAATATGAAAATACTAAAATTGAAGTATTGATTTCAGGAGAAATTATAAGTCCAGGAAAATATGAACTAGAAGTTGGAAATACATTGTCTGATTTAATAAAAAAGGCGGGTGGATTTACAGAAAATGCGGATAAGGATAGTTATGATTTATCACGAAAAATTAGAAATTATGAAGAAATTGAAATTTTAAATAGAGATAATAATAAAATAAACATCAATACTGCTACTCAGAAACAGTTAGAAAATTTAGAAGGAGTAGGAAAAACATTAGCACAAAGAGTAATTGAATATCGAAATAATAATGGACAATTTGAAAATATTGATGATTTAAAGAAGGTAAAGGGATTTAGTGAAAAAAAGTATCAAAAAATTTATTCAAATATTAAAGTTAGATAATTATGAATATTTTAAGTTTTCTGCTATCTTTATTTTATTGGTATATATTAGTATTCCAATTATTTCAATTCTAGTAGGAATTATTTTTTTCTTAGCTAAAAGAAAATGGATATATGTACTATTAATTAGTTTGTTATTAATTGAAGTTTCATATTCGAAATTAACGGTAATCAATACTAATGAAAATTACAGTTTATTACAGTATAAAAATGATATTTATTATAGTAGACAAAAAAATTTAGTTTTTGGTGATGAAATTGATGCTGAATATGAATTAAAATACTTAGAAAAAAGTGATTTTAATACATTTTTAATTAATAGGGGAGTAAATCAAGAGATAATATTTAAAAAAATGATAAATATTACTCC
>JBHALC010000097.1:0-4731 GCA_041827565.1 Erysipelotrichaceae bacterium | reverse complement strand
TGGCAGGGGCGGCAGGAATCGAACCCGCATCAGCGGTTTTGGAGACCGTTATACTACCATTGTACTACGCCCCTATTTCTCCAATACCTAGATATTGTATCATAGAAAGAAATAAATTTCAAATTATTTATTTCTTTCTAAATAAATTTTTAAAACTTCACCATCATATTCAATTTCAGCTAAGTCTACTAAGCTTGCAACTAATGATAATTCATCACAATGTGATCCTTCTCCCATTAAAGTCCAATATTCATCATATTCATATTCATGATGAGCATTTAACATCTCATTTAATTTTTCTAATTCTTCTTGACTCATCTCTACTTTACCACAAACATAAATTGTTGTTTTTTCTTCAAACTCTATAATTTCACTTACAATACGCATTGCATCTTTTTCTAATAAATATGAAGTAATTTCATTTAATAAGTGTGCAATTTTTTTGTTTTGTTTTGATTTCATTCAAATTCTCCTTTAATAAATTGTATCATTGGAACAAGTACCATTGCTAAAACTCCTGCACTTAATCCATTATTATATAAATTAATTCCACCATGTAAAACTGAAATATTCCACACAAAAAACATGTGTAAGATTCCTGCTATTACACCCGCTATTATTCCAAACTCTCCTGCAATTGGTGCCAATGAAGTAGCCAAAAACATTGTCATAACTAATAAAGAAATATGAACTTTATTAGGAAGAATCACAGAAGCAATTAACACTCCTAACATGATGGGTATTACATTTTTTAGATGCTTACCAAATGCCGCAAATCCCACAATAGAAAAAATACCACAGATTATTGCCCCATTTAAATTTTGTGAAAAGAAAGTAATAATTAATGTAAGAATTCCTAAAACTCCCATGTTAATTAAACTAATTGGGAATCCTACTATACGAGTAAAATCACTAACTAATTTTCCAGGTTGATCATGAACTTTCCCAAATCCCTTGAATGAATTTTTATTTTCAAACCACCCAATTATTATATACATTAAAAAACCTATTAAAAACACAATAAATACTCCAATTGGTAATCCTTCATATAAAAGCATATTACCTTCAAAAATAATTTGATTACTTTTTAATACACTATAAAAAATCATTGACGTTAATCCAGCAGCAAATCCCATGTTATATAATGAATACCCATTATGGGCAATTACCACATGACTTGAAATAACAGGAAGAAAAAAACCAAATGATACTCCAACTAAAGTAGCAACCACTATTCCAATCCATATTGAATCAAAAACATAAATTAAACTTGATAATAATGGTGAAATCGTTGTTCCAAGCATACTTACTACAATAGCCCCTTTAAAAGGCATACTTTTATAACGGGAATAGAGATATCCTCCAATAAAAATTGGAAGTACATTTATCATATTTTTCCCAATAAAACCAAATCCCATCATCAAATAATATGCAGCTATAATCAGACCATTAGGTTTTAAGTTTACTTTAATTAATAAAAAAACAGAAAATAGTCCTAAAAGTCCTGCATTCAATAATGTTGGACCTATACCCATTACCACAAATGAATCTGAAACTAATCTTTGATTCCATGCTACTCCTTTTACTAAACCTTCTAACAATTGAATTGGTGTAGCATAAAATAGAGAAGAAAAAATTAATAAAATAGGCATAATTAATAAAACTTTATGTTGCTCTTTTTTATTGATATATTTAACTGTTTCTCTTATTTCCATATCATCACCTATAAACATTATATATGATTTTAAAAGTAATGTCTATTGAATTATTTTAGAATTTTTGCTATAATACACAATAGTGATTTAAAGGAGGAGTTATGAAAAAAATTGCATTTGATAATGAACTATACACAAAAATTCAATCACAGCATATTCTAGAAAGAGCAGCAAGTTTTCAAGGTAAATTGTACTTAGAATTTGGTGGTAAACTATTTGATGATGAACATGCTTCACGTGTTTTACCTGGATTTTTACCTGATTCTAAGTTAAAAATGCTTTTAAATATGAAAGAAAAAGTAGAAATTGTGATTGCAATTCACGCTGCTGATATTGAAAATAATAAAGAACGTGGAGACTTAGAAATAGGATATGACTCAGAAGTGCTAAGATTAATTGATGCTTTCAGAAGCGTTGATTTATTTGTGGGGAGTGTAGTAATTACTCGCTATGAAGAACAACCTAGTGCTAAATTATTCAAAAAAACTTTAGAAAAATTGGGAATAAAAGTTTATCTTCACTATCCTATTCAAGGATATCCACACAATGTCAGTAAAATTGTAAGTGAAGAAGGTTTTGGTATTAATGACTACATAGAAACAACTAAACCTGTTATTGTCGTAACAGCACCTGGTCCTGGAAGTGGTAAATTAGCAACCTGTTTATCTCAAATGTATCAAGATCATAAACATGGTATTAAAGCTGGATATGCCAAGTTTGAAACTTTCCCTATTTGGAATTTACCTTTACAACATCCAGTAAATCTTGCATACGAAGCTGCTACAGTTGACTTAAATGATGTAAATATGATTGACCCTTTCCACCTAGAAAAATATAATAAAGTAGCCGTAAACTACAATCGAGATGTAGAAGCTTTTCCTTTATTAAGTGCTATCTTCAACAAAATTTTAGGGGAATCACCATATCACTCTCCTACTGATATGGGAGTAAATATGGTTGGTAATTGTATTATCGATGATGAAGCAACACACCTTGCAAGTAAACAAGAAATTTTACGCCGTTACTATGCAACTTTATGTGATGCTAAAACAGGTAAAGCAACAAATGAAATGGTAGAAAAATGTGAATCAATCATGACTTTAGCTAAAACAAGTATTGATGAAAGAAAAGTAGTAGAATATGCAAATAAAAAAAGTGAAGAGAGTGGTGAAGCAGCATTTGCAATTGAACTTGAAAATGGAGAAATTATCACTGGAAGAAGAACATTATTACTAGGAGCACCTGCTGCTGCTTTATTAAATGCACTAAAAAAATTAGGAAATATTACTGATGATATACTACTAATTTCTAAAAGTATCATTGAACCTATTTCAGATTTAAAAATTAAAACTTTAGGACATACTTCTCCTCGTTTACACATTGAAGAAGTATTAATTGCACTATCTATTTCAGCATTAACAAATCCTCTTGCTACAATTGCAATGAACCAATTACCAAAATTAGCACAATGTGAGTGTCATTCCACAGTAATGCTTGATCAAGTAGATCGTAATACTATTCGTAAATTAAAAATGAACTATACTTCAAATCCTACTTTTAGAACAAAACGATTATACCAAAATAAATAAAAAAATAGCCAATTTAATTTTGGCTATTTTTTATAATATATTCTTTAAAATCTTGTGGTAATGCGCAATGAATTTTCATTATTTTTTTTGTTATGGGATGCTCAAATTCTAAATAACCACAATGTAATGCTTGTCTTTTAAAGAATGATGTATCACCTAAATATAACTCATCTCCAAGTAAATTAGCTTGAACACTAGAAAAATGCACTCTAATTTGATGTGTTCTTCCGGTATGAAGTATAACTTCATACAAAGCCGTATTACCTAAATCTTGAATTAATCGGTATTCTGTACATGCCATATCACCTTCATTACTTATAACTCTTCTTATTGAATTTTCTTCTTTTTTGATTTTTGACTCTATTTTTCCACTTTTAATCTTTTTATTAGCGATAGCATAATATTTTTTTATTAATTTATTTTGTAATAACATATTTTCAAAAAGAGCGTGAATATATGGATTTTTGGCAATTAATACTAATCCTGTCGTATTTTTATCCAATCTAGTAATAACATGAATACTCGTAGTTAGATAAGTTTTAATATAATTAATTAGTCCTATTTCACTAATAGAAGGAATTGTGTTTAAAAAAGCAGGTTTATTTACTATCAATAAATATTGATCCTCATAAACAATATCTAAATTCCCCTGTATTGATTCAAAATTTTGCTGAGTATCCTCAACATCAACACACACTATATCTCCAATTTTCACTTCTTCATCTAATAAAATATGCTTTTCATTCACCAAAATATGATATTTAATTTTTGGAATTAATCGCTTAGAAAAATACTGTTCTTTTAAAAATTGCTTTAATGTACTATTTTTAGTTACTTTAAATTTAAAAATCACTAAATATTTCTCCTACTCTATCACAACATAAATTTAAAAATTCATAATCATGTGAAATTACAATAATAATATGCTTTTCACTTTTTAAACTTTTTATTAATTGACTAACTTGCAACATATTTTTATAATCTAATCCACTAGTTGGTTCATCAAAAATAAAAATTTCTTTATCACTTAACAATGCATTTGCGATTACTACTCGCTGCATCTCTCCACATGACAATGTCATTGGATGTCTATTTAATAAATGTTGTAAATTTAGTTTTTCAATAATATATTTTTTCTTCTCTATATTTTTTGTACCAAACTCTATTTCTTTTTCAACTTCATTTGAAAATAACTGTAATCGAACATCTTGTAGTACAAAACTTGTTTTATAAATTCTATTTTTATCTAATAAATTGCCATTTAAATACATATTTCCATTCAATTTCTTTAAACCTGCTATCATTTTAGCTAAAGTTGTTTTTCCACTTCCATTTTTTCCTATTAATCCACTAACTTCATTAAAATTAAATAAATATTCTTTAATTTTTCCTAAATATAAATCTTTATATTCTAAAATAATATTTTC
>JBHALC010000096.1:0-4173 GCA_041827565.1 Erysipelotrichaceae bacterium | reverse complement strand
AAATGGAAATGGAAGCTCGTATTAAACATGGTTGGATTACAGTGCAAGGAGTTCAAAATCCAATAGTTCAACCATAGTGAAGAAATAGTCAGAAATGGCTATTTTTTTATAAATTGGAAATTGATTTCTTAAATTTTGAAAAACAATAAAATTGGAAATCAATTTCCAATTTTGTGCTATTATACTTAGAATTGGAATTTAATTTCCAAAAATGATATAATTTATATACAAAAATAGAGAAGGAGATTTAATATGTTTGCAAGAGATAAGTATTTAAAACAATTGATCGACTTTAAGGATAAGGATTTTATAAAAGTTATTACTGGAGTAAGGCGATGTGGGAAATCAATGTTATTAAAGTTATATCATAAGTATCTAATTGAATCTAATATAGAAGAGAATAATATAGTGTATATTAATTTAGAGCAATTAGAGTATAGGTATATAAAAGATGAGGATGATTTTATAAAATTAATTCTTGAGAAATCTAAAATGATAAAGGGTAGAATATATTTTTTATTAGATGAGATTCAATTTGTGGAAGGGTGGCAAAAAGCGATAAATAGTATGAGAGTTAGTCTAGATTGTGATATTGTGATTACAGGATCAAATGCTAAATTACTTTCTGGTGAACTAGCTACTTTTTTAAGTGGTCGTTATATTGAAATAAAAGTTTATCCGTTATCTTTTTCTGAATATTTGATTGCTATGAATATTGATAAAAATCATCGTTTAATAGATGAGTATTATAAAGAATATGAAAAATATGGCGGATTTCCAAGTGTAGCATTAGTGGATAGTATGATTAAAGATACGATAATATCTGGTATTTTTGATTCAATTGTATTAAATGATATTGCTTATCGAGGGGGAGTTAAAGACATAAATACATTGAGAGATTTAATTTCATATTTATCTGATAACGTTGGCCAGTTAGTAAATCCAACAAAAATTAATAATATTTTGATAAATGAAAAAGTGACTTCTTCTCATCACACTGTAAATAAATATCTTCAATTATTAGAAAATGCATTTCTATTTTATAAAGTAAGACAATATGATTTAAGGGGTAAAACATATTTAAAAACAAATGCCAAATATTTTATTGTGGATAGTGGACTTAGAAGACATGCTATAGGAAAAAAAGATGGCAATTATGGTAATAGATTAGAAAATATTGTATTTTTAGAGTTATTACGTAGAGGGTATAGTGTGGATGTAGGTAAAATTGAGACTAAAGAAATTGATTTTATTGCACGAAAATTAGATGAAATTTTATATTTGCAAGTTTGTTATCAATTGCCTGATAACAGTCACGAAAGTGATAATTTACTTAATATTAAGGATAATTTTAAAAAGATAATTATTACTGGAAGATATTTTCCAGAAAAACAAGTTGATGGAATTGAAATTAAATATATTGTTGATTGGTTATTAGAGTCGTAGGTAGACAAAAAAAGGGTTTTAGTTTAAAATATATAAAGATGTTAAAAGGGGAAAATGAAGAATGAAAGTGAATTACCATACACATACAACAAGATGTAATCATGCAGTGGGAAGTGAAAGAGAATATGTTGAAAGTGCAATTAAAGGTGGAATTAAAGAGTTAGGTTTTGCAGATCATACACCTTGGCCATATCCAAATTATGTTTCACCAACTCGTATGAGTGTAGCAGAACTAGATGATTATGTAAATACAGTTTTATCTTTAAAAGAAGAATATAAAGATAAAATTAATATTTTACTTGGATTAGAAGTAGAATATTTTCCAAAATATTTAGATTTTTTATATGAAATGAAAGAAAAATATCCAATTGATTATTATATTTTAGGAAATCATTTTTATGAAACGGATGAAGTAGATCGTGTAGCTACTTATTATGGGAATAACTGTAATCAAGATGAGATGATGGATAAATATTGTGAAACTACGATTGAAGCAATGAAAACAGGGTTATTTTGTTATGTAGCTCATCCTGATTTATTTATGCGTGGAAGAAAAGTATTTGATGAAAAAGCAATTGAAGTAACTCGTAAAATATGTGAAGCAGCTGTAAAATATGATATTCCATTAGAATATAATTTAGAAGGTGCATTAGGAAATGAGAAAAAAACAATTGTAGAATATCCACATCCAGGATTCTGGCAAATAGTAGCTCAATATAAACCAAGAGTTATTATTGGATTTGATGCTCATAATAACTTAAGTTTAGAAAGACAAGATTTATATGATTATGCACTAACATTCTTAACGAATTTAGGATTAGAAGTGGAACATAAAGTGACAAAATTTGGAGGAAATGATGAATAGTATTATTGAAAAATGCTTTGCTGAAAAAAGATATGATGAATTAAAGCAATTATTAATTGGAAATGAAGATGTGGAATCAAAAGTAAACTTAGCAAAAGTTTATAATTTATGTGAAGAATATCAAAATGCATATGATATTTTACAAAATATTGAATTAAATGATTTAGCAAAATATGAGCTAATGAATGCATGTAATGGAACTTCTAAATTTGAAGAGACAAAATCTGTATTTGATTTATTACATGAAAAAACAATTGATGCATATATTATGTTATTCCAAGCTAATTTTGGATTAAAATTACACGAAGAAAATTTAAAAGTATTAAATGATTCATTAAAGTTTGATGATAAATTAGGATTAATTCATTATTTCTTCTACTTAACTTATACACATTTAGAGCAATATGATAAGTCTTATGAACATGCAAAATTATCTTATGAATTTGATAAAAATCCATTTGGATTAAGAAATTTAATGAGTGCATGTTTAATTTTAGAAAAGTTTGATGAAGTATTATCTTTATATCAAGGAGAAGAACACTCAGAATTAAAATGGTTTAATTTTGTGGTATTAACGCAAAGTAAACAACATGAAAAAGCGATTGAATTTGGATTAGCATTATTAGAAAAACATCCTGAATTAACTTTTTTACCGGATGGTTTAGCATTTAATTATTTTGCATTAGAAAATTATGAAAAAGCAATTGAATATGCGAAATTTTATGAAGAGTTCCCAGACGCAAATCTAAGAATTCGTAGTTTAGATTTAATCCGTACTTGCTATGAAAAATTAGGTGATCATGAAAATGTATTAAAATATGTAGAAAAAATTAAAGCGAATAGTGATGAATATTTACCTGTTTATAGTGAAGTTGAAAAATTGTATGAAGAAGGAAAATATGAAGAGATTATTACTAAATTAGAAGGTGTGGATACACCTACGGCTTTACGTCAAAAAACGGTTGCTTTATATCAATTACAGCGATTTGAAGAGGTGGCAAGTAATTCTAAAATTTTAGCTACAATGTATGATGATCCTGAAGTATTAAAAATTGCAGTTATTTCTTATTTAAATATTCAAGATTATCAAAGTGCAAAAGAAGAGTTATTGCGTATGGAAGCAAAAGAAATTGCATTAGATTTCGTGTATAGTCATTTACTTTCATTATACACACAAGAAGGAAATTATGATGAAGCAATTCATTATGGATATTTAGGAAAAGAGTATGAGCCTACTTCTTTTGAACCGTATGCTCGTTTAGCTCAAATTTATTCTGCTGCTGGAAGAGATCAAGAAGCAATTGATACATTACTTGCTGCTCGTCCATTAACGGATAATGAAGTATATTTAGAGTGGGTAAGAAGAAATTTAGGAGTAGTTTATCTTAAAACAGAACAATTAGAAAAAGCATATCGTGAATTTAAAGATGCAGATTGCTTTAACGAAAATGAACTATGGGTTGCATATCATGCTGGATTAGTTAGTATGCATTTAGGAAAATATGATGAAGCAATTACTTATTTTGAATTCTTAAAAGCACAAGAAAAATATGGTGATGAAATTGTTTATCGTTTAGCTTTATGTTATTTAGAACTAAATCAAAATCATAAATTCCAAGCAATTTATGATGAATGTGAAAGGTTAGCTGAAAATAATGAAGAAAATGCTCATTATTTAGAAATTGTGAATAGCAGAGCATTTAGAGGTGAGTAATGAAAAAGTGTATCGTCTGTGATACATCTTTATCTCGTCAGGAGTTATTCAAGAAAAGTTTATCTAAATATGATGTAACACTATATTTTCTAAGTGAAAATGAAATTAAAAATCAATATCAGCTAGAAAAAGTAAGTAGTTTTATTTT
>JBHALC010000095.1:0-3268 GCA_041827565.1 Erysipelotrichaceae bacterium | reverse complement strand
GAGTTTTTATCAACCATTACCATTTTTACTTTTCGAATTTCATCAGTAATAACATAGTTAATTGTAATTTCTGCTGATGTTCCTGCAGTTGTGTTAATTGCAACTACTGGTAATCCTTTTTTATTTGATTTATGTAATCCTTCATAATCTTGTGGAATACCACCATTTGTGGCAATAATAGAAATACAACTTGCAGCATCTTGAGGAGACCCTCCTCCAAATGAAATAATAAAATCACAGTTTTCTTGTTTTAATAAGTCTACTCCATCCATTACATTTTTACAAGTAGGATTTGGTTCTACATCTTTGTATAATACAAATTCGATATTATTGTCGTTTAATGGTTTTGTAACTTTATCTATTAAATTAGAGTTTGCTAGGAAATTATCTGTTACAAGTAATGCTTTTGTATATCCTAAATTTTTAATATAATCTCCAATTTCATTAATTACTCCTGCTCCAATTAAATTTGTTGATGGAACATAAAATACTGCCATTTTTTTACCGAATAGTTTAATGACCTCGAAACATTTAACTATTATTTTCCTTTCTTTTTGATATTTTATTCACATACTAATCGAGGATTTTAAAAATAAGGTTATATCCCTCCTTTTTTTATTTTAGTTACGGTTACATTATATCATTTTACTATCAAAATTTCAATACAAAAAAGTACTTTTTTAATGTTATATAGCAAAAATACCCACTATATAGTGAGTATTTTGAATAAGTTTAAGAATGTTGGATATAGGCTAAAATTAATTTAGCTGTATTATTTAATGCTTTAAAATGTGTTCTTTCCAATCCATGACTTGCAGCAACTCCTGGTCCAATTAATGCTGATTTAATATTATTACCGGCAGACATTGCAGCACTTGCATCACTACCGTAGCGAGGATAAATATCTACAGCATAATTTAAGTTATTTTGTTTGGCTAGTTGAATTAGTAGTGATGTAAATTCATAATCATAAGGACCTGATGAGTCTTTAGCACAAATACTTACATCATATTCGCTACATGCTAAATCTAATCCAATACAACCCATATCTACTGCTAGTAATTCTTCTATTTCACTTGGAATATGACTTGCCCCATGTCCTACTTCTTCATATGTAGAAACAATAAATTTAATTGTTTTTGTAGGAGTAATATTATTTTCTTTAATATATTTTAGTACACTAAACATAATAGCAACACTTGCTTTATCATCTAAAAATCTTGATTTAATAAATCCGGATTCACTAATAAATACTTTTGGATCAATAGCAATAATATCACCATTGTTGATACCTAGTTTTAACACATCTTCTTTTGAAGAGATAACCTCATCAATTTTAATCATAATTTCATCTAAATTGCGAGTTCTTGAGGAAGCATCAGGGTGAACATGAATAGAGTATGATTTAGATAGAACAGTACCGGTATAAACTTTCCCCTCTCTAGTAATAATACGAACATATTCACTGTCTAAAGTTGGTATAATTGGTCCTCCTAAGTTTGTAACTGCTAGTGTTCCATCTGCATTAATTGAACGAACCATTAATCCAAGTGTATCGACATGTGTTGCAATTCCAATAGTCTTAGTGGTTTTACCTGGTATTGAAATAATTAAGTTTCCTTTCTGGTTTAACTCTGTTTTAAACCCTAATTTTTTTGCTTCTTGATCTAAAAATATAATTGCTTTTTTTGTATAGCCACTAGGACTATCGATATTTAATAATTTTTCTAAAAATTGAAAAGTATTTTCTTTATTAATCATATATTCTCCTTTATTATTTGATTTGTTTGAGGTAGTCTATTGCGTGTTTATAATTTACCTGGGCTGATTTTTTTATATAGTGTATCGCCTGTTGCTCATTTTTTAATATCATTTTTCCTTCAAATAACCGTTTTCCAAGTTCAAAATATAAATGTGCCATATTTTTTTCTGTAATATAGATATCATTTACTTTGTATTCTACACTTCCATTTGTATTAAGAATCCAGTAATATTTAAAGTTTGAAGGGTGTGATTTATCTTTACCAACCATTATAAAATAAATAATTATTTCATTTTCGTTTATCCAATTAATTTCACCTAATGCTTTTATTTTAGCATAATAATCCGTTGGTAAAAATTTTATTTTTTGAATTAATTATGTTTTGGATGATATTTCTAAATAGACACCGCCATCATGTTTAAAGCAAACATGAGCTTTGAGTGTTCGATTTGGTGAAGATTTTGGTTTTTTATAATATTTCCAATCTAAATTATCATCTTTTTCCATAATTTATTGATTATTTTCGATGTATACTTCGTTGATGTTATCAATTGGAGTAATACATACTTTTACATTTTCTTCTAGAGATGTTGGAATATTTTTACCAACATAATCTGCTCGTATTGGCAACTCTCTATGACCACGATCGATTAGAACTGCAAATTGAATTGCTTTAGCACGACCATGATAAGTTAGTGCATCTAGAGCAGCACGCACTGTACGGCCTTTAAATAGTACATCATCTACTAAAACAACAATCTTACCCTCAACTTGAATATCTTGTTTTGGTTTATCTTGTTTTTTGTGGTCATCTCTAAAAGGAGAAACATCAATGGAAATACATTCTACTTTAATATTTTCAATTGAATATAAAAAATCTGCAATTCTTTTTGCTAGAAATTCTCCTCTAGTTTTTACCCCAACAATTACTACATTTTCTAATGTTTTATTACGTTCTAAAATTTCGAATGCAATTCTTTTTAATGAACGATTAATTGCATTTTCGTCTAAAATTGTTTTCATAGAACCTCCTTATCGTATATTCATTATAACAAAAAAATAAAAAACATGCATTTTTTTAGGGTTTTGGCTCTATTTTTAATTATAAGAAAATAGAAAGGAAGGTGAAAAATATGAGTTTAATTCGACTAACACCAGATATGATGCGTTCTAGGGCGAATGAATACCGTAATGAATCTCATAAAATGGACGAAGTAGTGAAGAAGTTAAATGCGCTATTAACTGCACTTCAAAGTGAATGGGATGGTAAAAGTGCAATAGCATTTCAAAATCAGTATGAAAATTTAAAGCCAGGATTAATTCAAATGGTAAATTTAATTGAATCTATCGCTCAACAATTAACTCAAACTGCGAATTCTATTGAAGCATTAGATCAAGAAATTGCAAGTAGATTAAGATGATAAAAATTTTTATAGATTATTTGTGTAATGTAGATGAAGTGGAAGTAAATGAAAAAATGAATATTAAAGAAGCTTTACAAATGAT
>JBHALC010000094.1:0-6945 GCA_041827565.1 Erysipelotrichaceae bacterium | reverse complement strand
TAGAAGGATTAGAAGCAGTTCGTACAAGACCTGGAATGTATATTGGATCTACAAGTGAGCGTGGATTGCATCATTTAGTGTGGGAAATTGTGGATAATTCAATTGATGAGGCTTTAGCTGGTTATGCTTCAAAAATTATTGTGCGTATTTTGCCAGATAATATTATTTCAGTAGAAGATGATGGTCGTGGATTACCTGTAGATATTCATGAAAAAACAGGTATTTCTGCTGCAGAAACGATTTTTACTGTTCTTCATGCTGGAGGAAAATTTGGTGGAGGAGCTTATAAAGTTTCTGGAGGATTACATGGTGTTGGTGCTTCAGTTGTAAATGCATTAAGTGAATTTTTAGATGTTAATATTCATAAAAATGGAATTGAATATTATGTTCGTTTTGAAAATGGAGGAGAAATTAAACAATCTCTAACAAAAGTAGGAACAACAGATAAATCAGGAACAATTGTTAGATTTAAAGCTGATCCAACGATTTTTAAAGAAACAACAGTTTATAATTTTGATACTTTAAATTCTCGTATTCGCCAACTTGCATTTTTAAATAAGGGTATTTCAATTCATTTAATTGATGAGAGATATGAAACAGTAAAAGAAAAAAAATATCAATATATTGGTGGTATAAAAGAGTATGTTGATTATTTAAATCATTCAAAATCTCCAATTCATGAAGAAATTATTTATGTAGAAGGTGAAGAAGAAGGAATTCAAGTTGAAATAGCATTACAATATAATGAAACTTATAATTCAAATGTTTTCTCTTTCTGTAATAATATTAATACACATGAGGGAGGAACACATGAAGAAGGATTTAGAATGGCATTATCTCGTGTAATTAATAATTATGCTCGTGAGAAAAAATATTTAAAAAATGATGAATCTTTTTCTCAAGATGATGTTAAAGAAGGATTGACTGCAATTATTTCAGTTAAACATCCTAATCCTCAATATGAGGGGCAAACAAAAACAAAATTAGGAAATAGTGAAGTAAGAAAAATTGTAAATGGAATTTTAAAAGATCAATTAGAACGATTCTTTTTAGAAAATCCTGATGTTTCTAAAATTATTGTAGATAAATCTTTAATGGCTTCAAAAGCTCGTTTAGCAGCAAAAAAAGCACGTGAATTAACACGTCGTAAAGGTGCATTAGAAATATCTAGTTTACCTGGTAAGTTAGCAGATTGTTCGAGTAAAGATGCAAGTGAATGTGAATTATTTATAGTCGAGGGGGATTCTGCGGGTGGTAGTGCTAAATCAGGTAGAGATAGTAAACACCAAGCAATTTTACCATTAAGAGGAAAAATTTTAAATGTTGAGAAAGCTAGATTAGAGCGTATTTTTGAAAATGCTGAGATTCGTTCATTAATTACAGCATTAGGTTGTGGAATTCGTGATGATATTGAAATTGATAAAATTAGATATCATAAAATTGTAATTATGACTGATGCTGATGTGGATGGTGCTCATATTCGTACATTATTATTAACGTTCTTCTTTAGATATATGCGTTCAGTAATTGATAATGGGCATTTATATATTGCTCAACCGCCATTATATAAAATTTCTAAAGGACAAAAAGCTGAATATGCATATAATAATGAAGAATTAGATAAATTAAAAGAAGAATTTAAAGATAAATTTAATATTCAAAGATATAAAGGGCTAGGAGAAATGAATGCGGAGCAATTATGGGAAACAACAATGGATCCAAATCACCGTGTTTTAATTCAAGTTCAAATTGAAGATGCTTTAGAAGCAGATGAAGTATTTACGATGTTAATGGGTGATGATGTTGCTCCTCGTCGTGAATTTATTAGTGAAAATGCAGTTTATGTACAAAACTTAGATATATAGAAAAGAGGTATCTAATGGAAAATCAAAAAATTATTAAATTAAATATTTCAAAAGAAATGAAAACATCGTTTTTAGATTATTCGATGTCTGTAATTGTATCGCGTGCATTACCAGATGTTCGTGATGGATTAAAACCTGTTCATCGTCGTATTTTACATGCGATGAATGATTTAGGGATGCATGCAGATAAGCCATTTAAAAAATCTGCTCGTATTGTTGGGGAAGTAATTGGTAAGTATCACCCTCACGGAGATATAGCAGTTTATGATGCAATGGTTCGTATGGCTCAATATTTTGCTTATCGATATGAATTAGTTTCAGGACAAGGAAACTTTGGTTCAATTGATGGTGATGGAGCTGCTGCAATGCGTTATACAGAAGCAAAAATTAGTAAAATTGGAATGGAATTATTAAAGGATATTAATAAAGATACAGTTGATTTCCAAGATAATTTTGATGGTGAAGAAAGAGAACCAGTTGTTTTACCAGCTCGTTTCCCTAATTTACTTGCAAATGGTGCAAGTGGAATTGCAGTTGGGATGGCTACAAATATTCCTCCTCATAACTTATCCGAATTAATTGATGCAACTTTAACAATTATTGATAACCCAGATATTTCAGTTTTAGATTTAATGGAAAATGTAATTAGTGGACCTGATTTTCCAACCGGAGGTTTAATTTTAGGTCAAGTTGGAATAAAAAAAGCTTTTGAAACAGGTAGAGGTTCAATTTTAATTCGCTCAAAAACGCAAATTTCAACTTTAGCTAATGGAAAAAAACAAATTATTGTAACTGAAATTCCATATCAAGTGAATAAGTCATTATTAGTAGAAAAAATTGCTTCGTTAGTACGTGATAAAGTAATTGATGGTATTACAGATTTAAGAGATGAATCAAATAAAAAAGGAATTAGAATTGTAATTGAATTAAGAAAAGATGTTCAAGAAGAAGTGATTTTAAATCAATTATACCGTATGAGTAGTTTACAGGTATCATTTGGTATTAATATGCTTTCTTTAGTAAAAGGAGAGCCTAAATTATTAGGTATTATTGATATTTTAAAACATTATATTAATCATCAAATTGATGTCACTGTTCGACGTACTCAGTTTGAATTAAATAAAGCAAAAGATCGTGAACATATTTTAAAAGGGTTAATTATTGCTTTAGACTTTATTGATGAAGTAATTGCAATTATTAGGGCAAATCGTGATGAATCAAATGCAAAAAATGCTTTAATTGAAAGATTTGATTTATCTGAAATTCAAGCTCAAGCTATTTTAAATATGCAATTTAAGCGATTAACTGGTTTAGAACGAGATAAATTAGTGAAAGAACATGATGAATTAGTGACTTTAATTGCGGATTTAGAAGATATTTTAGCTAATGAATCTAGAGTATTAGGAATTATTAAAGAAGAATTAACAGCTGTAAAAGAGCGTTATGGTGATGATCGATTAACAGAAATTGTTGAGTATGAAGGGGATATGGTTGATGAAGATTTAATTCCTATTGAAGATATAGTAATTACTCGTACTTTAAATGGTTATATTAAGAGAAATACAGTAGACACCTATAAAACACAAAATCGTGGTGGAAAAGGTGTTAAAGGAATGAGTATTAATGAAGATGATATAGTAGATGAAATTATTTTTATGTCTACTCATGATGATTTATTATTATTCTCTAATTTAGGTAAAGTTTATCGAATCAAAGGATATCAAGTTCCTGGAGTTTCTAGAATTGCAAAAGGATTACCATTAGTTAATTTATTAAATTTAGCAAAATATGAAAAAATCAATACTTTAATTTCAATTGCAAAAGGATTAGATTTTGAGGGAAAACATTTAACTTTTATAACTAAATTAGGAAAAGCAAAACGTGTAAAAATTGATGAATTTACTCGTATTAATAAGGCAGGTAAAAAAGCAATTGTTCTTCCTGATGAAGATGAATTAGTTGCAGTACGCCTAACAAATGGTGATGATGAATTAATTATTGCTGGAAGTAATGGAAAAGCAAATCGTATTAGTGAATCAAGTATTCGTTCAATGGGGAGAAGTGCTTATGGAGTTAAAGCATTTAATATAGATGGTGGATATGTAATTGGAATGGCATCATCAAATAATGGAGAATACTTAATTTCAATTAGTGAAAATGGATATGGTAAAAAATCAAATATTGAGGATTATCGATTAAGTAATCGAGGATCAAAAGGAGTTAAAGCCTTAACTGTTACAGAAAAAACAGGAGATTTAAAAGCGATTCGTGCAGTATCAGGTGATGAAGATTTAATGATTATCACAAATTTAGGAACAGTGATTCGTATTTCATTAGAAAATGTTTCAACATTATCAAGAACAGCTCAGGGAGTCCGACTGATTAATGTAAAAGATGGAGAAATCGTATCTAAAATAGCAGTAATTAGTAAAGAAGATAAGGAGGAAGAAATTAATGATTGATATTAATTTAATTCGTAATAATAAGGATTTAGTTAAAGAAAATATAATTAAAAAATTCCAACATGAAAAATTAGAATTGGTAGATAAAGTATATGATTTAGATATTGAAAATCGTACTTTAAAACAAAGAGTAGAAGAATTAAGAGCAAAAAGAAATAGTTTGTCAAAAGAAATTGGAAAATTAATGGGTCAAGGAAAAAAAGGTGAAGCCGAACAAATTAAGTTAGATGTTAAAACAATGGCTGATGAAATGATCCAATTAGAAAAAAGACAAGAAGAAGTAAATGAAGAAGTTAAATCAATAATGCTTCGAATTCCAAATATTATTTCAGATTTAGTTCCAATTGGAAAAGATGATAGTGAGAATGTGGAGTTAAAAAAATATTCTCCAATTAAAGAAAAAAACTTTGAAGTTCCTTATCATACAGATATTTTAGAAAGTGTTGGAGGAATTGATTTAGAAGCTGCTCGTAAAGTTAGTGGAAGTGGTTTTTATTACTTAATTGGTGACATTGCTCGATTACATTCAGCTTTAACAAGTTATGCACGAGATTTTATGATTGGTAAAGGATTTACTTATGTTATCCCTCCATTTATGATTCGTAGTGAAGTTGTAACAGGAGTAATGAGCTTTGAAGAAATGGAAGCAATGATGTATAAAATAGAAGGAGAAGATTTATATTTAATTGGTACAAGTGAACACTCTATGATTGGTAAATTCATTGATACAATTCTAGATGAAAAACAACTACCTTATAAATATACAAGTTACTCACCATGTTTTAGAAAAGAAGTAGGAGCACACGGAATTGAAGAACGTGGAGTATATCGTGTTCATCAATTTGAAAAACAAGAAATGGTTGTGGTTTGTGCGCAAGAGGAAAGTGAAAAATATTTTGAGGATATGTACAATTATACTGCTGAGTTCTTTACAACATTGGATATTCCTGTTCGTGCATTAGAATGTTGTTCAGGAGATTTAGCAGATTTAAAAGTGAGAAGTATTGATATTGAAGCTTATAGCCCTCGTCAAAACAAATATTTTGAAGTAGGAAGTTGTTCAAATTTAGGGGATGCACAAGCTCGTCGTTTAGCAATTCGTTATAATGGGATTGATGGAACAAGAAAATTTGCCCACACATTGAATAATACGGTTGTTGCTCCACCAAGAATGCTGATAGCTTTTCTAGAAAACAATTTAAATGAAGATGGAAGTATTAATATTCCAAAAGTTTTACAGCCATATATGGGTGGATTAACAAAAATATTAAAAAAATAATAGTTTCACGTGAAACATTAAATACTATAATTGAAAAAAGTGTATAATTGTGGTATAATACTATTGCTACTACAATAGTATCCAATGAACTAGGTCAGATCAGGAATGAAGCAGCCTTAAGTTGGCGCTGCTATGTGTAGTAGTTTTTTATATGAAAAAGGAATTAAAATGAAAACACATGAATTTTTTATGAAAGAAGCAGTAAAACAAGCTAAAAAAGCACTAAAAATTGAAGAAGTGCCAATAGGATGTATTATTGTTAAAGATGGTAAAATCATTTCCAGAGCATATAATAAAAGAGAACAAAATCAATCTTCAACTGCACATGCAGAAATATTAGCGATTCAAAAAGCAAATAAAAAGTTGAATTCATGGAGATTAGATGAGTGTGATATTTATGTTACTTTAGAACCTTGTTTAATGTGTACAGGGGCGATATCCCTTTCTAGATTTAGAAATGTTATTTATGGTGCAAAGCAACACAAAGTGCAAGATTATTTTTTTAATGAAGGATTAAATCATTATCCAAATATTATAGGAGGAATTTTAGAAGAAGAATGTTCTAAAATTATCAAAGATTTTTTTAGTGAAAGGAGAGAAAATAAATGAGTCATTATACTGTATTATATCGAAAATATCGTCCTGAAACACTAGATGATGTTGTAGGTCGAAAATATATTATCCAGTCATTAAAAAATGCAATTGATAATGATTTGTTGGCGCATGCATATCTTTTCTGTGGACCAAGAGGTACAGGGAAGACATCTTTAGCTAGAATTTTTGCCAAAGAAATTAACAAAGATGGTAGTGAAGAAGATATTATTGAAATTGATGCTGCAAGTAATAATGGTGTTGATGAAATACGAAACCTTGTAGATCGAGTTAAGTTTGCACCAATTAAAAGTAAATATAAAGTATATATTATTGATGAGGTTCATATGATGACTACAGGAGCGTTTAATGCCTTCTTAAAAACGATAGAAGAGCCTCCAGAACATGTTATATTTATATTAGCCACAACAGAGCCACATAAAGTATTAGAGACGATTTTATCCCGTTGTCAAAGATATGATTTTAAATCGTTTTCTAATGATGAGATTATTGGTAGGATTAAATATGTGTGTGATAAAGAAACAATCAAAATTGATAATGATTCACTAGCCGAAATTGCAAAATTATCAAATGGTGGAATGAGAGATGCACTATCTATTTTAGATCAGTTATCTACTTTTACTAATAAAAACATACAATTAAATGATATTGAAGAACTTTATGGAACAATTTCAAATCAAATAAAAAAAGTTTATATTGACAAAATATTAAAAAAAGATGATGATAT
>JBHALC010000093.1:0-9134 GCA_041827565.1 Erysipelotrichaceae bacterium | reverse complement strand
TTAAAGCTACTATAATCTTTTTCATTATTTTTCCTCTGTAATAGGAGAAATGCTCCACTTACAATTTCCCCATCTATCACATTCATTTCCAGTACCATAACGATATCTAATAACTTTAGTTCCATGGTAGTAATTATTTTGTGGACCTAATCCAATATCACTAACAAGTGTTAAGTCATATTCTACAAATACTTCAGTTGGTGATTTTATAAATGAATTAAATGATGGATAAAAGTTCCCCATTTTCCGCTACCCCCAATATTTATTCTCTCTCTAAGAACAACACCTTCCGCAAAAATTTGATTACTACTAAAATATAGGAATACTACTACTAAAACAACTAATCTCTTTATTAATTTCATATTTCCCTCCTGTTAATTTAAAATATTATACACTATACCAAAATTTATCAGGTAGAAAATATCACCATTTTTATATCTTTGAATATTGAACATCATATATCCCCCCTTTCCTGATCAATATTCTCCTCATCAAGATATTAACATATTTTTTGTTTTTTTTCAAATGTTTTTTATATTTTTTGAAAAAAATTGCATATTTAAGAAAATTTATCATTTTTTTGAAAAATAAATCATAAAATGGGTTACTCATAGCACAAAAGCTGTCAATAATCTGGGTATATTACTGTAGTCAATTTGAAAAAATGCAGAAAAATTAACAAAATATAGCCTACATAATAAATAATTAGTAACATAATTGTTTTTCACTATACTAATAGAATGATATTTTATAATATTAATCCTATAAAATTCCTAAAAAGTATTAAAATAATTTTCTAAATATGCATTTAAATACCAAAACTTATAAGGTCATCAATATTACTCTATTTGAACCCCTCTCCTATAAAATTGGATTTCTAAAAATCACAACCTGCTATATTAGAAATATACTAGCACCAATTTTCTATTTTTTTATTTTTCCTTAAAATCACTCAGTTTTTTTTAATAAATACACTTTACTTAAATATAATGAGGTGTAAGCTAAATTTTAAATTAGTTTAAACTCATCTTCATATGTCAAATGAATTGCTTTAACATTATCTTGTATTAATTTTTTAGCAATTTGAGTTTCGATATTTCTTTGAATAAATCGTTTAATTACTCTAGCTCCATAAATTTCATCACTACCTTGTTTCCAAATTTCTTCTAAAGCACGATCATCATAAGTAAAGGTTACTTCTAATTTAGCTAAGCGTTTTTCTAATTCTTTTAAGAATTTTGCTACTACTTTTTTCGCTACATCAGATTCTAATTTATTAAAGATTACGATTTCATCAATACGGTTAATAAATTCAGGTCTAAAGTGTTTTTTAACTTCTTCAAAGTATTTTTCTTTTAAGTTATCTACTTCCATAAAGGCATATTTACTTCCTAAATTACTTGTCATAATAATAATGGTATTTTTAAAGTCAATATCTATTCCTTTTGAATCTTTAATATGTCCTTCATCTAAAATTTGTAATAAGATATTAAAGATATCTGGATGTGCTTTTTCAATTTCATCAAATAATACAATAGAATACGGATGATTACGAATCGTTTTGGTTAATATACCTCCATCTTCATATCCTACATATCCAGCTGGAGCTCCTAATAATTTACTTACAGTGTGTTTTTCCATAAACTCAGACATATCTAATCTTACAATATTTTTTTCATCGTCAAATAATTGCTGTGCTAAAGCTTTTGCTACTTCTGTTTTCCCTACTCCAGTAGGACCTAAGAATAAGAAACTTCCAATTGGACGATTTTCATCTTGAATTTGAGCTTTACTACGAATAATTGCATCACTTACCACTTTTAATGCTTCATCTTGACCAATTACTCTTTGAGATAAAATATCATTTAATTGAAGCAATTTATCTTTATCTGATTGATTTAACCTTGAGATATCAATTCCTGTAAAATGACTCACTGTTTTAGCAATTAAATCATAATCAATTCGATCATTTAATAACTGATTTTCACTTGAATATTCATCTATTTTCTTTTCTAAATCAGGAATCACTCCATACATTAATCTTGCAGCTTCATCATATCGTGCTACACTTTGTGCTTCTTCTAAAGCTAGTTTGGCATTTTCTAATTCCACTTTAAATTCACGAACTTTTTCAATTTTATTTTTTTCATCCATCCATTTTGTGTATAAAATCTCTTTTTCTTGTTTTACTTCTTTAATTTCTTCTTGTACTTCTACTAATCTCTCTTCAGATTTTTGACTTGCATCATTTTTTAAAACATTCTCTTCAATTTCTAATTGCATTAATTTTCGTGATGTTTTATCTAAATCATCTGGGAAAGAATCGATTTGAACTCTTAAGGTTGCACAAGCTTCATCAATTAAATCAATTGCTTTATCTGGTAAAAAACGATTTGTAATATAGCGATCACTCAATGTTGCTGCTGCAATAATTGCTTCATCCATAATTTTAATACCATGATAAGATTCATATCGATCTTTTAAACCACGTAAAATTGAAATCGTATCTTCAACACTTGGTTGTTCTACTTGTACTCTTTGAAATCTTCTCTCTAATGCTGAATCTTTTTCAATATATTTACGATACTCTTCATAAGTTGTAGCCCCAATACATCTTAATTCTCCACGTGCCAACATTGGTTTTAACAAGTTTGCCGCATCCATTGCCCCTTCTGATTTACCAGCACCTACTAATGTATGAATTTCATCAATAAATAAGATAATATTTCCATTTGAATTTTCAACTTCTTCTAAAACTGATTTTAATCGTTCTTCAAATTCTCCTTTATATTTTGCTCCTGCAATTAACAATCCCATATCTAATTCAATTAATTTTTTGTCTTTTAAACTTAATGGAACATCATTTTTATAAATACGCCATGCAATCGCCTCAACAATTGCAGTTTTACCAACTCCAGCTTCTCCAACTAAAACTGGATTATTTTTAGTTTTACGAGATAAAATTTGAATCACTCTTCTAATTTCATCATCACGAGCAATCACTGGATCAATTTTACCATTACGCACATTTTCTACTAAATCTTTACCATATTTTTTTAATGCTTCTACATTTTGTTCGCTTGTTGCTGTATTCATTTTTTTACCCCCTCTTCTTTTTAATTCAGTTTCAATTAATAATTTTTGATTTAATTTTTGTTTTCTTAATAAAGATGAAACATAACTATTACCTTCCACAATTGCAATAAATAAACTTACTACACTTATATATTCTTCATCTAATTTCTTAGCAATATTTTCACTATCTAAAATAATCTGATTCATCGTATTTGATAATGTAATATTTTGATGATTCGTTTCTGCAATTTTATTTAATTGTTCATCAATAACTTTAATAAATGACTTATTATCAAAATCAAGCATAATAAACAATCCTTGAAGATACTCTAAGTTTAATATTTGATATAATACATGAATTACATCCACATTAGGATGATTCCTTTCTTTCGCTAGTTCTCCTGCTTTATTTAATACTTCAATATATCCTTCACTTAATTTTTCTAATTTCATTATCTCACCCCTTTAGCACTTTATATGACTAAGTGCTAAATACATTATACTATTATAAATTAGCACTGTCAACTAATAAGTGCTAAAAAGTAAAAAAACCTACAAATCAATGTAGATTTTTTTATCCTCTATTCCACTTTATTTTTCCTGTGTTTTCTCAATAAAATAAATCCCGCTAAACTTAGCATAAATGCCCATTTCAACATTTCAATTTCATCTGAAGTTTGCACATTTTCTTGTACATTAGTGTTTATTTCATCTTTACTTTCAACTTTATTGATTGAATCTTTTTGATATTCAACTGCATAGATTGAGAAGTGCGTTGTATTAAACATTACTTCATTTCCTTTGTCTATAAACGCATGACTTTCTAGATTACCTGATTCGTCAATGTAATACACTCCTTTTATAGGTAAATCATGTTCTTTTTTTATCGTCACTACATAGTTACCACGTGGAATTGAAACACGTTTTCCAGATTCATCCACAAAATAAATATCATATACACTTACAGTCTTATCTTTCAACGCTTCAAATCGAGCAATATCTACTTTATCCATTTTCATACTTAACTCTTGATTTAATACTACATTTTCTACTTTTACATCTTGATTTTTAAAAGTAGTAACTATAGGACGTACATGTAAAGTTATCGGATAACTTACTTTGTGGTTTGTTGGTAGGATTACCTCAACATTTACTTGATATTTTCCTGCTGTTTTTGGTACATCACCAATAAAACGAATTGATTGAATTTTTATTTCTTTATTTTCTTTTTGATCAAATAAAATTACTTTACTTAAATCAACCTCTTCTCCTACTTTTGTAGTTAAAACATTATGCTTTAAAATAAATCGTTCTAAAACAGTAATTTCTTTTTCGAATCTTGTTGTATTTCCTGCTAAATCTTTTGCTTCAGCAATTAAAGTATGATTTCCTTTACTTAATGGTGTATCACCTGTAAATGCTTCCCCATCTAAACTCACTTTGATATCACTATTTTCTTCTGTGTCCACAGCTAGTGTGTCATATTCATATAATACTTTATCTTCAACATGAATGCTAGGTGCTATTTTATCTAGCACTACTTTATATCTTCGCTCAAAATTATTTCCAAATGAATCTTCAACTTCAAATAAAATCGTATCCTCATTCTCAATCATAAATGCTTTTTCAAAGTTCTGTTTTGTAACTTCATTACCCATACTTACAGATTCTTCATAAAGTGCAACTTCATTACCATTTAAATACATACGATATCCTTGTCCATTATCACTTACTTCACCTGTCACTAATAATTTTTCATTATTCGTATAGATCGTATTATCTTTTATTGTTGCTCCTGCATGTACTTGTAAATTTGGCAATGTTTTATCATAATACACTGCTCTACCATCTTCATGTATTACACTTCCATCTAGTCCAATCACTTTAATTGAAATATGATTATCCACTTCCTTAACAGGAATATCTACTGCAAAACGATACGCTTCATCAATTGGCACTTCTTGATTTCCAATATATAAAGCTTTCACTTTTTGGTTTAAATGGCCACTTACTTTTAATTTTCCATCTACAATATAAGGTGTTGTTGCATTATAAAAGTTAATTGCCCCTAAAGAAGCAGAATAGTAAATTTTAAATGCACCCGCCTCATCATATACAGTTCTAATTGGAATTACCGTTTCATTTCCTGCTTCATCGGTTGCACGAACATTTACAACCCTTGTCCAATCTATCGTTGTTTCACCACTAAATACACCATTATTTACAGTTACACTCTTATGTCCTAATCTTAACGTTACTGGTGTATTATTCTCATCAACTACAATACCCTCTATATTTATTTTATTCTTCTCAAGTTTTTGGAATTGATTCACATCTAAATTCGTAATTGAAACTTTTGGCGCAATCGTATCTTTCTGCATTGTGATTCGCCCTTCATTTATAATTTCATCATTACTGTTTTTTGCAACAAAATGAACTTCATTTAGACCTTCTTGTAATTTTAGGCTCACCTCAAAATCATGTCCATCTAAAACCACAGGAGTATTATTAATCCATAATTTTAAAACATTTTTTCCTACTCTTCCTAATAATTGATATTGATCGTTTTCAAGGTATCTGCTTTTTGAACCAACTAAAGCATTTGCATTGTGGAATAGCACAGAAGAATCATTAAATACAATCGTTTCAGTACGAACGTTATAAACTAAATCTAATGCACCTAATGTAATAGACTTAACATTTCCGCTATCAATATCCGCTTTTGCTAGTCGGTATTCATAAACATCGTTTCCATCTGGATATAGTGTTTCTTTTTCACCATCATCAACAATCACTCCAACTCCTTCTTCATCAATTCCAACACCACTATCACTTGTTTTAAATTGAATTACATACTCATTACCTTCAACATGTTGTGAAACAATCGTTAATGTCGGTTTTGTTGTATCTAATTTTATTGGAAGATATTTATATTGATATGTTGTTTTTTTAGAAGGTAATGTTGCTTTTAATCGAACATAGTATTGACCATCTTTAGCAACTTCATATTGACCTGTTTTCTGATTGAATATTTTCCCATCCCAATTTCCTGTATAAAAACTAACCATGTCTTTTGTTTTATATAACGGTTTTCTAACATTTTTTTTATTCGTTAGTGTAACAAATGGTTCAGCACTATCTGATTCACTTTCCACGATATCAACCTGTAATTTTTCCACATTTCGAAGCAATCCTAAAACCGTTGTGAAATCATCAAAATTTTCATCCCCATTTGGAGAAAATGCTACTTTTTCTTGATCTACAGATTCACTAAACGTCATCGGATTAAATGAAGATCCTAAATAAGAACTTCCATTTACTAATCCTAAAGTGTTATACACCCCGTTTTCATCCTTGCGCTCATCAAATACTGCCTCTTTACCCCAATCGCCATTAAACCCTAAATATGGATAAACCAGAGAAGGAGAATCATCTGAATCAAAATAAATGTAACCTTCCACAAATTGTTGTAGTGGTGCATTTGTTGTATCTAATGTAATTGTTACTACTTCTTTATGGTTTGGTGCTACTTCTATTACACTTTTATCAGCTGAAATTGCAGCATTTTCCATTTCAATATCTTTAATTTTTTTGGTATTTTCATCTACATGTTCTGTTAATACTTTTCCAAAGCGTAGTGTATATTTTTCAACTTTATTTCCTAAGTTTTCTAACGTTAAAGTAAAAGTCGTTTTATTCTCAACTTCTTTTAATGCTTTTGCACTCTCCCCATTTTCATCTGTAATCAATACACGGTTTACAATCGCATTATCCACTTGAGCCAATCCAGCTCCTTGTCTACGTGGAGAAACTTCAAGTCCTGTATTTTGAGCAACATCTAATAATGGTTTAGCGGTATTCATTAATGATTTTTTCACAAAATAATCAAAATTCAATCCTGAATCTTTAAGTGCACCCTTCATTAATGCAATTGCCCCAGAAATATGTGGAGCAGCCATACTTGTACCAGAATTATATTCGTACCCATCATTGTTAATGGTTGAATAAATATTTCCACCTGGTGCCATAATTTCTGGTTTAAACGTTAAATCGTGCGCTGGTCCCCAAGCAGTAAAACTAGATACCTCACTTGAACCGATATATGATTTTTGATCAAATTGAATCATCACCTTTGAATTTTCAGTAATAAGATTTTTTAACGTTTCACCTGTTACTTTATCTACTGTAATACCAGGCATGTTAAAACTTCCTACTCCAGCCATACCAAATTCACCTTCAACATCATTTGCTACAATGATTCCAGCAGCATGATGTTGAATCGCACGTTCATATTTCTCAGAAAATTGAATATTTCCACGAGTAATAAATGCAATCTTACCTGTTAAATCAATCGGATTTCCATTGCTTAAATAATCATCACTTTCCCCAAATCCAACATCTACAATCGGATACTCTAATGTAGTATCCCATAGTTCACGATGTGTTGCAACTTTAAATAAGAAAGAATTTCCATCTAATTTACCAAAATATCCTGTTTCAGTTGTATTATTTGCAGAAGCAACTGAAATTGCACTAGAAGCAGTAGATGGTTCTCCTACTGTAGCAGTATCTTTCAACATTAAATCATTCGTTGGAATACGCTGAAATTCATCGCTTGTTGTACTTAAGCCAGCATTACCTGCAGACACAACGACAACAACACCTGCTTCTCTTGCTTTAGCGATTGCAATTGCCTCTGGTGTCGTATCATCATGAAACCCATTGTCTGTTCCCAAGCTCATATTAATTACATCAGCTCCATATTTTACAGAATCCTCAATTGCTTTCACAATAGAATCTTCATAAGCTGTTCCTACATTCTCAGAGTTAGAAAACACCTTCATTGCTAATAACTGTGCTTCTGGTGCAACACCATCAATTCCTAAATTCTTATCTACTTCTTCATCTGTAGCATTTGCACCTACAATTCCAGCAACATGCATACCATGCATGGACTTACTATTTAAATCACTATCCTTAACAATGTCATTTCCATCAGCATAGTTATAACCATAAGGAACTTTTAAAGAAAAATTCGTTTCATCACTTTGTTTAATTTCTTTAATTTTTACCGAATCTGGATTATCTAAACGCATATCTTTATGCTCTACATCAATCCCAGTATCAATAACAGAAACAACCATTCCTTCACCTTTATACTGTTTGTTTGTCCATACTTTCTGTACTTCTGTCATAGTAACAGCATCTACCATTGTTGGATAAAATGCTCTTGCTTCTTTTATACTTTTTACTTCATCTAGTTGCACAATCTGTGGAATATATTTTCTTTTTACATCAAAACTAAACCCAGATACTAAATAGTCAAACGATTGCTTAATTGTAATCTCACCAGTTATTTGATGAATTTTTTTAATTAAATGACTATAATCACTAGCTCCTCCTTCAATTTTCGAATTATTTTTCGTTTGAACAATCACACGAACAACATGGTCATCATCTAAAAAATGAGTTGTATTTTTAGAACGAGTATCTAAAAACTTAGTTGTATCAGCATAGTTTGCTACAACGTTTGACAACGTTAAAGAGAAAACCAATGCTAGTGATGTCGAAACTTTTAGCATCTTCTTTTTCATTTTTTACCCCCCTTAATGAGCTGATTATAACATTTTTTCAATTAAAATGCAACATATTTTTTCATTTTTTGAAAATTTTTCTTACAATGAAAATAAACAACAAAGTAAAAACGCTCATCGAGATAATTGATGAACGTTTTCACACTTATATTCTATAATTCTAGATTAAATCAGCTATTTAGTATCTTTTTATTTTCCGAGTTTTTCTAGAACCAATTTTAACTGTGCTTCAAATTTAGCTAATTTTTCTTTTTCTTCTTCTACTTTAGCAGCAGGAGCTTTCGAAATAAATTTTTCATTAGAAAGCATACTAGAAGCACGCTTAATTTCACTTTCTAATTTTTCAATTTCAGCTAATAATTTTTTCTTTTCTTCTTCTTTATCTACTACATTTTCTAAAGAAATTTGAATTGTAGCAAAACTTAAAATACGTTCTACTAATTCAGTATCAATCCTTTCTAGTAC
>JBHALC010000092.1:0-3134 GCA_041827565.1 Erysipelotrichaceae bacterium | reverse complement strand
CCGTGAAACTTTATTAGATGCACAACAACATCCAGAAAAATACCCACAATTAACAATCCGTGTTTCTGGGTATGCAGTTAACTTCAATAAATTAACTAAAGAACAACAAGACGACGTTATCGCTCGTACAATGCACGAAAGCATGTAATAAATAAGCCCTACTATTTAACTATAGTAGGGTTTTATATTTGGTATGATTCCTTTAAAAATTTAATAAAAAATTTTGAATTTTTAGTTTAAATGTGGCATAATAATAGTATGAATATTTAGGGGGTGAAAAGGTGAAAAATGCGATGTTAGAAGTTCTAATTCGTGATATCCTGATTTATCTTTTTATCTCGATCAATATCCTTTTTTTCACTAGAAAAAGAAGAGATACTTTTAAAAATTTTTTATTAAAAATAGATAAGAATAGCAAGTTTTTTTTGATTACTTTACTAACAGTAATTATTTTAAACGCTATAACTACCTTTGGTATAAAATTATATCTTAATCATTCCCAACAATACCAAATTTTACTTCTAATTAAGTCAACATCTCGAAATTTGGTGATGCTATATTTAGTGTTTATTTTGCCTTTTTTTGAGGAATTGATATTTAGAAAAGTAATATTTTATTCAATAGATCAAAAAGTAGGAATGTTTCAGTTTTTGAAAGGGAACTCAGCTATATTGGCATATATAATATCAGTCTTTATGTTTGCAATCCTTCACGTATTACATCCCTTAGTACATGGTGAATATTTGAAAGCTATGATTATGTTAGTTCCGTATTGTGTAATTGGGGCTGGATGTAGTTTTGCGTATAGAAAAACTGAAAGTATCTATTCAGCTATAATAATTCATATTATAAATAATTTAATTGGTTTTATGGTGATATAATCGAGTTGAAAAAAAATATAAAATAGTGTATGATATTGATAGTATAGGAGGTAATTTTATGGATACATTAATGAGTATAGTTTATATCTTAATTGGTGCTGTAATTGGAGGAGCTTTAGGATTTTTCTTTACAAAGCGTGCTTTTGAAAAACAATTAAAAGAAAATCCACCTATTTCAGAAAAAATGATTCGTGCGATGTTTGCGCAGATGGGAAGAAAACCATCTGAAGCACAGATTCGTCAAATCATGAAATCAATGACACCTAAATAATGAAAAAAGTACTGATAACTTCATTTGATGCATTTGGACAAGATTGTTTAAATGCATCTTTTGAATTAATGAAAATATTACCAAACCAATTAGGTATTAAGCAAATAGATAAATTACAAATTCCAACTGTTCGTTATAAAAGCGTACAAGTGATACAAGATTATCTTCAAAACAAATATTATGACTATATCATATGTTTAGGCCAAGCAGCAGGTACTGAGCATATTAGATTAGAAAAAGTAGCGATTAATTTAGATGATTTTCGAATTAAGGATAATGAAGGTAATCAACCTATCGATGAAAAAATTATTTTAGAGGGTGAAAATGCATATTTTTCTAGATTACCATTGAAAAAAATTTTGAGAAAATTAACTTATGAAAATATTCCAACTCAAATATCATATACAGCAGGAACATTTGTGTGTAATCATGTGATGTATAGTTTACTACATTATCGTAAAGAAAAAGTTGGTTTTATCCATGTGCCACAAATTAAAACGGATAAAGTTAAAGGGCTTGAATTAGAGGAAATGAAAAAAGCGATGTTGATTATATTGGAAACAATTGATCAAGAAGAAGATTTGGTTATAGGAGGTAATCTTGATTAATGAAAATTTTAGTTTCTCCATCTAAAAATATGAAAAAATCTGATTTTAAAGGCGAAATTTCAGCAATTGAGAATGTAGAATTATTGGAAATGTTGAAATCATTATCATGGGAAGAGATTCGCGATAAAATGAGTGTAAGTGAAAAAATCGCTAAATTAAATTATGATAGATATCAAAACTTTAATCCTATATCACAAGCAATTCATACTTATGATGGATTACAATTTAAGCAATTGGAATTAGAAAAATATCAAGAAACTCATTATCGATATTTATCCGAGAAAGTGAAAATAGTATCTGCTCTATATGGATTGGTAAATCCATTACATAATATAGGTTATTATCGATTAGAAATGAATAGTACACTTCAAATCTATAATCAAACTATAAGTGAGTATTGGGCTACAATATTTAAAAAAATGTTTCAATCTGAAATAGTAATTTCATTGTTGTCAAAAGAGTATGAACAAGTTTTTGATTCGAGTTTGAACATTATTAAAATTCATTTTGAAGTAGAGAAAGATGAGGTTTTTAAAACGACTAAATCAATCAAAATCTGTCGAGGTAAATTTTTAAATAGTTGTATTATGAATTTAATAGCTACACCCGATGATTTGAAAAAGATTGAATTTGATGGTTATAAATATCATGATAAGTCAACAAAAAATGATTTTTACTATGTAAAACAAGGTTAAACTATCAAAAATAGCTAAAAAATTATTTAAAGTCTTGTGTTTTTGTGCTAAAATATTGTATAATATATTTGAACATAAGGAGGATTCATATTATGAAAAAACTAGAAGTAGTGGTTGTTGATCCAGTTGGATTACACGCTCGTCCTGCAACAGTTGCAGTAAATGTTGCAAGTAAATTTAAATGTAATGTTAATTTAGCTTACAAAGATCGTGAAATTAACATGAAATCAATTATGGGAGTTATGTCTTTAGGAATTCCTACACAATCTGAAATTGTAATTACTTGTGATGGAGAAGATGAAGCAGAAGCTTTAGTAGCAATTGAAGACGTATTACGTTCTCAAAAAATTATTGCGTAATAAACAATAAAAACTAAAAGGGAATCGTGTCCCTTTTTTTAATATAGGAGGGTTAAAAAGTGATAAAAGAAACTTATGATTTATGGTTAAATCATCCGGGGATAGATTTAAAATTGAAAGAAGAATTATTATCAATGAGCGATAAGGAAATTGAAGATGCTTTTTTCGAAAAAATTGCATTTGGAACTGCGGGGATGAGAGGAATAATAGGAGCAGGAACAGCTAAAATAAATATTCACACCCTAACAAAAGCTAATTTTGGATTTGCAAAATATATTTTAAAATATAATGGAGCTGAGCAAGGAATTGCAATTGGATAT
>JBHALC010000091.1:0-13020 GCA_041827565.1 Erysipelotrichaceae bacterium | reverse complement strand
TTCAATTTTTGATTTTCTTCTAGATTCTTTAAATTTATAATAAATTCGATTTAATTTTAAATGTAATTCATCATTATTTTTACTTTTAAATACGATTCTTTGTCGATATTGATTATGAATTTTATAAATTGAAGTTGGTCCTAAGTAGTCTAAATCTAATAGTGATTCTAAATATTTTGCATCTTCATCTACAACAATTTCATCTTGATGATAAAGTGTAATGTATGCTAAATAAACATAAGGTGGATAATTAGCTAAATGTCGATAATTCATTTCAAGTTTGAAAAACGATTTATAATCTTCTTTAATTGCACTTTGAATAGCATAATGTTCTGTATTATAAACTTGTAATACCACTTTACCTGCTTTTTTTCTTCCACTTCTACCAAAAGATTGAACTAGTAATTGATACATCGTTTCTACACTTTTATAACTTTCACGACTTAATAAATCATCTCCATTAACCATTCCAACTAAAGTAACATTAGCAAAGTCCAATCCCTTTGAAAGCATTTGTGTTCCAATTAAAATTTGGTATTCATTATTTTCAAATGCTTCTAAAGTATTAGTCAAGCTATTTTTTTTCATTGTTGTATCACGGTCTAAACGAGCTACTTGATACTGTGGAAACATCTTTTTGACATATTCTTCTAATTTCTGTGTTCCAATTCCATAATGTGATAATTCATAACTACCACATGAACTACAATATTTTGTTGGTTCTTTTTCATAATCACAAATATGGCATTTTAGTTTATAGTCATGACTATGATATTTTAAGGCAACATCACAATTTTCACATTGTTCTACATTACCACATGCTAAACATTTTACATAACTTGCATACCCTCTTTTATTTAAAATAAGTACTACTTGTTCGTTTTTTTCTAAAGTTTCTTTCATTGAAGAAAGTAGTTGTTGAGATAGAATATAATCACTTCTTCGACTTTGTTGGTGCATATCAATTACTTCAATTTTTCGATCAACTTGATTCACTTTATCTGGCATCTCAATTAATTGATATACATTTTTAATAGCACGAGCATAGCTATCTACACTAGGTGTTGCACTTGCTAAAAGCAAACTACACTTATGATAATTTATTCTTTGTTTTGCAATTTCAATCGCATCATATAAAACTTGATTTTCTTGTTTATAACTTTGATCATGTTCTTCATCTATAATAATCATTCCTAAATTTTGAAATGGTAAAAATACTGCTGATCTTGTCCCAATAATTACATTTACTTCATTATTTTTTACTGCTTGATATTGTTCGTATTTTTCTTGATCATTTAAACCTGAATGATATAAAGCAACATTTGATTCAAAACGACTTAATAGTCCTTTAACCATTTGGGAAACCAACGAAATTTCCGGCACTAACAATAATACTTGTTTTTGTTTTAATAAAATCTTTTCAATAATCGCATAAAAAACCTCACTTTTACCACTTGCTGTTACTCCGTGTAATAATCCAATTTCTCCTGATTTTAATTTTTCAATTTGATTGATTGCATTTTTTTGTTGTAAAGTATGATGAATTTCTGTTTTCTTTTCTGATTGAATTAATTTTGCTTTTTTTTCTTGATAGTATACTTCTACTTTTCCATCTTTAATTAACCGGTCTGCAATACTTTTAAATTCTTTACGAAATATACTTCTTTCTCTGAATTGATTTTTAATAAAATCTAATGCTACTTTTTGCTTTTCATTTTTATATTCATACTGTTTAATACGAACCATTGCCACTAAATTAGGTTGCACTTTAGTTTTTTTAGGTTTTAATTTTTTAGGTAAAATCTGGTGATAGGCACTAATTTGAGGAATACAATAAAATGAAGTCATCCATTTTGCAAGTTGAATCATTTCTTCATTTAATAATGACTGTTCATCAATTACTTCTAATATTGGATTAACTTTAAATTCTAATTCTTCATATGGTTTAATCCCTACCACAAATCCAACACATTCTCGATGATTAAATTCAACTTTTACTCTTGTATACAATTCTAATTCATATTCATGTACATAAGTAAATCTTTGATCTACTGCATTCATTTCAATTAAAACATCAATTAATACCATATTTTCACCTCCAATATATTTTACCACATTTTACCTATTTTTTCCTAAAATAAAAAATCAGTTTAATTAACTGATTTCTATTTCTTTTTCTTCAAGTTTTTTATTTAATTTTCGTTTACTTAATTCAAAAAATAAAGCAAATACCGGTACTCCTAGAAGCATTCCAATAAATCCAAATAATCCTCCTCCAATTACAACTGATACTAAAATTCCTAAACTAGGCAATCCTAATTTATCACCTAAAATATAAGGTCCTAAAATATTTCCATCAAATTGTTGTAATACGAAAACAAATAAAGCAAACCATAGTCCCATAACTGGATTAATAATAAACAAAATAATTACTCCAGGTATTCCTCCAATAAAAGGTCCAAACACAGGTATTACATTTGTTACTCCTACAAAGAAACTAATTAAAACAGGATATTCAAATTTAAAAATAATCATTCCAATATAACATAATATCCCTATAATCAATGAATCAATTAATTTTCCAATAATAAAATTATTAAAAATATCTCTTGCAAGTAATGTAACTTCATAATTAGCATCTGCTCTTTCTTTTTTAAATAATGCATAATTTGCTTTTTTTACATAGCGTAAAAATTTCTCTTTATCTAATAAAATATACATTGCACAAATTACTGAAATCAATAAATTTAAAATTGTTTTTAAAGTCGAAACCGACATTATTAATCCTAAATTAATTACATCTAATGGATTAACTCCTGAATTAGCAATACTAGTTAAAATTTGTTTATAGTTGGATATTGAAAGCATTGAAGCAATATCAATATCATAAGTTTGTTTTAAAAAACTTGTAAATTGGCTTAAACGATTTGTAACTTGAGCAATAATTGGCTCTAAATTTAAAATACTTTGAATTAATTGAGGAACAATTAAAATTCCTAAACCAATTAACAATAATATTGATCCTATAATAGTAATTAAAACCGCAACTACTCTAGCAAATCCTGTATTTTTAATTATCTTTAATAATCCTTTTTCCACAAAGTGCATTGGCTTGACTAGTAAAAAGGCAAATCCAAATCCTACTAAAAAAGGAGAAATTAAATTCCATAATGTTCTAAAAATACTTCCCACAATATGAATTTGTTGAGAAATGAAATTTAAAGATACATATAATACAATTCCAAAAACAATTAATAAATAGCTTCGATAATTTTCTCTAATTTTTTTCCACATAAACATACCTCATTATCTATTATAGCAAAAATTGACTAATTTTGTATAGTATTTTTTAAAAAAAGAGAGTTTTTTACTCTCTTTCTATAATGATTCCTGAATTTTCCATCAGTTTTACTGCAAAATCATGATATTCTTTCGCATTATGAATTTCGCTATCATAAGTTGCAATACAATTTTCATAAATAATAATATTTTTATCAATATCATTTTGATTAAAGTATGTTTTTAGTGTTAGTGCAAATTGTAATATACAAATATCACTACAACACCCAGTAATTATAATATTTTGATATGAATCTAATAATTTTAAATCTAAACAGTGAAAGGCATTTGTACTATTTTTCTTAATTATTTTCTTTACAAATGGCTTTAATTCATCAATCACTTCAGATTCACTACTATCTTTTAAACAATGTGGTGGAAAACTTCTAAATTCAATTGCATCTTCTAAATGATGATCACAGATGAAAATTGAGTCATTTTCCCTTAATAATGGAATTATATTTTGAGTAATTTGATTAATTGAACTATCTGCTAATGCTCCTTCATTAATAAATCCATTAATCATATCTACTACAAATACAATATTATCTTTGTGTTTCAATTAATCCATATCCCCCATTATTTCTACGGTATACTACCGCAACATCTTTAGTTTCATCATCAACATAAACGAAGAAATCATGTCCCAACATTTCCATTCTTAAAATAGCTTCTTCTAAATCCATTTCATCCGGTGTAATTGTTTTTGTTTTTACTAATTGTTCTTCAACACTATCTTCTTCTGATTCTACAAAAGTAATTGCTAATTTTTCTTTATTTTTACTTCTAGATAATCTTGTTTTTTGACGACGAATTTGATCTTCTAATTTATCTACAACTAAATCAATCGCTGCATATAAGTCATCATGTATCGCTTCTGCACGAAGTAATGCAAAGCGTGTTGGAATTGTAACCTCTATTTTTTGACCTTGGCGGTATACTCGTACCATTACATGTGCAACAACATCTTCTTCAATAATAAAGTATTTTTCTAAAAAACTTAATTTTTTTTCTACTTTATCAGCAATCCCTGCTGTTACCTCAATATTTTTACCATGAATTTTAACAATCATAATCTTTTCCTCCTTCTTGGTAATTAAATTATAGCATAAAAAAATTTGAAAAAATAGTCTTTTTTTTTATAATTATTTGTGGTATAATATCTATAGAAGTGAAAAAAGGGGGTATCCCCTTTTTTATTGATAATTTTTCTTTGTGTCTTTCATTAAAGAATAAAAATCTTTAAATTCCTTACTATCAGCCATCGCTGATAAAGCCCCTTCTTTTGTTACAGTATACGCTGCATAAGCATTCGCAAAATCCGCATAATATTCTAATTGATTCATTGTAATGTCTAAATCATACTTCAATAAGCAGTATAAGAATGCTCCTATAAAGCTATCTCCTCCACCTGTTGTATCTTTAACATCTACTTTATGACCTTGCACAAATGCACTGGCATTTGGAGTATAAATTGTAGCACCATTTCCACCTTGAGTATAAATCACTACTTTTACTCCCTTAGCAAAGAAATCAGGTAATACATCTAAAATATTATCTTTTCCTGTAATAAATTCTAGTTCATCATCACTAATTTTTAAACTGTCTGCATAAGCAATATATTCATGAATCGTATTACGAAGTGCATCATGATCCTCCCATAAATTTAATCTTAAGTTTGGATCAAAACTAATAAAAATATTTTTTTTCTTCGCTTCTTCTATTAATTTTTTATGAGCGTATTTCATCGGACTTTCAACTAAATCAATACTACAAAAATGCACAATTCCTACTTCATCTAGAATATGTAATGGGACATCTTCTGGCTGATATTGTAAATCTGCTGCTGTTCTACGATAAAATTTAAATTCACGATTTCCATCACTAGCTAAAGAAACAAAGGCTAAAGAAGTATCGTAATTTTCATCTTGTAAAACATAAGATGTATCAATTCCACTTTCTTTTAATTCTTCAATAATATGTTCTCCAAAAGCATCTTTACCTAATTTCGTTAGAAAATAAGCTTGTCCACCCAATTTACTAACAGCTCCTGCTACATTAGCTGGTGCTCCTCCTGCAACTTTTTTAAACATTAGCACATCTTTTAACCTTACTCCTTTTTCAAGAGGAATAAAGTCTATTAATGCTTCTCCAATTGAAATTAACTTTTTCATATTACGACTCCTTTACACTATTTCCTTTAAAGAATTGATAATCGATTAATTCTTTATTTATTGTAACACCTTCTAGTTTATTTAGCATCATTTCTGCTGCTTTTTCTCCTGAAAGATAATGATTAAATTGAATTGTGGTTAAATTCGGTTTTAATACTTTAATATAATCATATCCTCCAAATCCGCATAATCCAATTTCTTCTGGAATTTTATAATTTAACTCTTGAATAAGATGATATGCAGCTAGTAATTGTTGCGTTGACAAACAAACTACAACTTCAGGTTTTTTTTCAAAAAAAGCTCTTTTTAAAATAAAACTCGATGTTTCATAAGAAAAATCTGAAATTTCTAGTTGATATGAAATATGATTCTTTTTAAAAATATCCAATAATCCATTCGTTCGTTCAATTCCAATTGCTTGATCTTTTTCATCTATTCCTATCACTAAAATATCTTTATACCCTTGTTTTAAAAGGTATTCAGCCATTTCTTTGCCTGCTTGATAGTCATCATGAATAACAGATCCTTCCTCATAAGGTTGTCCAATTACTACAACTGGTATTTTTAGTTTTTGAATTAATTCTAAATGTCTTGTTGTTAAATAAGTTGCACTTAGTATTATTCCATCAACATTCATTTGTTCTAATTTTTTTAAATATTTTATTTCTAATTCAATATCATGATTTGTGTTCATAATAAAAGTAGAAATTCCTTTTTCATAGAAATATGCATCTATTCCCATTAAAGCTTTTGAAGTTGCAATCGAATCTAAACATGGTGCAATTACCCCGATAATATTACTTCTTTTTGCTTTTAATCGTGCAAAAGCATTAGGAGTAAAATCATGTTCTTCTACAATATTATTAATAATTTCTCTTGTTTCTTCTTTTACATATCCACCATTAAAATACCGAGATACTGTGCTTTTAGATACATTTGCCATCTTAGCAATGTCTAAAATCGTTAATTTTTTTTTCATTTATTTACCTTTTTATGTAGTTAAATGGTTTAATCTCACTAATAGTACACTCACAATTTGATGTAATGGTTAGTGTATTTAATTTTGGATAAATTCTTGAAGTAAATACTTCTTCTCCATCATTAATAAAAATTTCAATACTACTTGTATCTTTATAAATTTTTATTTTTTCTATTTTTTCTATTTCAACAGCTCTAAAATCTCTACCTGCTCCTGATTCATCCATTTCTAAACTACATACTTTATCCTTGTACCCTAATATTATATCATAGCCTAGTTTAATTTCAAAATCATTATTTTCATTAAAATCAATTTCAGCCACATAAGTTTCTTCAACCTGTAATTCTTCTTTTTCGCTAATTTTATATTTTTTTGGATTTATAATATTATTTTCAATCTCCGATAATACATGTTGTGTAATACGATCATTTTTTACTCTTAATTCCCTTGGTAAAGTTAATGCATGAATCCAGTTATACTCCACTGTTGCTTGATTATGATAAGGTGCATCTGGTATTCCCATCCATCCATACATAACCACTTTATCTTCTTTTTTATATGTTTGTGGTGCATAAATATCAAAACCACGATCTAATTCATAAAATTTCCCTAACTGATATTTTTTATTTTTAAAATCAATGTCTAATTTAAAATATCCTACCTGATAAATATTGGCATAATTATATCCCTGCGTTTCAATCCCTTGAGGACTAATCATTAAGAAGTACTGATTATCAATTTTAACTAAATCTGGACATTCCCACATATATCCGAATTTTTCTTCTGTTTGAATTTTAAAATAATACTTCCAATCTAATAAATTTTTAGATTTAAAAATTAAAGCACACCCTTCATTGCTTAAACTTCTAGCTCCTAAAATCATATAATAAATCCCATCCTCTTTAACAATTTTTGGATCTCTTACATGAACCCCAACAAAATCAGGATAATCTTCATCTTTTAATAATACTTTTTTTTCTGAAATATGAAGACCATCTTCTGAAGTAAAGTAAATTGTATTTTGTTCGCGTCCTTCAAAATTATAATCATATTCCTTATCTGTATATTTCACATTTCCAGTATAGAAATAATGTACTTTTCCATTTTCCACAAATGCACTTCCACTATAAGTTCCATGTCGATCTTCTTCAATATCTGGATAAATAAAAGGAGCATATTCAGTATAATCTAAATAATTTTCTGTTGAATAGTGTCCCCAACATTTTAAATCCCAACCTGCAGTAAAAGGTGAATATTGAAAATAAATATGTGTAATACCATTGATTACACATAGCCCATTAGGGTCATTAAGCCACCCAGAGGGTGGCATTAAATGATATTTTAATCGATATGGATCTTTTGAAACTTTATCAATAAATTCTTTTTTTTCAGGATAAAGTTTCAAATAATCTTTTTGATTCATTAAGAAATTGTTGCTACAACTGTTTGTTCTGGAGTAATTACTGCATTACGTCCATTAGCTAACTCTACTACAATTACCATTGTTTGTGTAGAATATCCTGCATTCTTAACGATATCTAAATCCATTTTTAGTAATTGTTCTCCAGCTTTTACTTTTTGTCCGTCTTTTACAAAACTTTCAAATCCTTCTCCATTTAATTTAACTGTATCAATTCCTGCATGAATTAATAATTTACTTCCATCATTTAAAATTAACCCTAATGCATGTTTTGTTGGGAAGACAAACTCAACTGTTGCATCACATGGTGCAACAATCACTCCATCCGTTGGATTAACTAAATAACCATCTCCCATCATTTTTGAAGCAAAAGTTTGATCTTCTGATTCACTAACTGATTTCACTTCTCCATTTACTACTGTTTTTAAAGTAATTACATCATTTGTTTTTTCAACTACAGAAGCAACTGTAGATGTATTAATTACTTCCGTTTGTTGCTTTTTTGAGAAAAATCTCGCTAAAATAATTGTGAATAATGCTCCTAATACTGTTGCAATTAAGTGTGCAATCACGAAGTTTAAGTATCCATTATTTGCTCCACTTGCAATAAAGAATCCTGGAATCGCTGTTGCTCCAAATCCTGTTGATGTTAAGTTTGTAATGTATACATATCCTCCAGAAATTGCTGCAGCAATACATCCAGCAATTAATGGGAATTTGTGTTTTAAGTTAATTCCGAAAATTGCAGGTTCACTAATTCCAAATAAGATTGATGCAAATGAAGGAATAGCAATTTCTTTTGCTTTAGCATTTTTCCAGTTTAAGAATAAGTATCCTAAAACTGCTCCACCTTGTGCCATTAAAGCTACTGACATTAATGGGTTAATAAAGTTAAATCCTGTTGATGCAATTAATTGTGCTTCAACTGCTCCTAAAATGTGGTGTAATCCTGTAATTACAATAATTTGTTGGATTCCAGCAAATAACATGTAACCAAAGATTCCTGTTGTTTTTGTAATATCTACTAATCCATTTGTAATAATATTTGATAACTCACGCCCTACTGGTCCAATTATTGTGAATAATAAAATTGTTGAAATAAATACTGTAATTACTGGAACAAAAATTAATTTAACTACATCTGGAATTAATTTACTAAATAATTTATCTAATGAAGCAACAATCCATCCCATCATTAAAGCAATTAAAACTCCACCTTGGAATCCAATTAATTGTACTTGTAATCCAAAGAAGTTAATTGTTTCAGGGTTAAATCCTTCTTTACCAATATCATAAGCGTTTGCTAATGAAGGAAGTAACATAATTCCCCCAACTACAATCCCTAATACTGCTCTACCACCAAAGCGTTTTGTTGCTGAATAACAAACTAATAATGGTAAGAAAGCAAATGCTCCTACTGAAGCTAAGTCTGCAATTTTAAAGAATCCTTTTAAATATTCATTTGATGTAACAAAATCTTGTTTTCCAAAGAATCCTACTAATCCTAATAATAATGCTGATGCTAAAATCGCTGGAATAATTTCAACGAATACATCTGATAATGCTTTAATTACAGATTGAACTGGGTTTAACTTTTCACTACCTAATTCTTTTACATCAGATAAAGACATATCTGCAATTCCTGCTTCTTTTGCAAATACTGCATAAACTTCATTTACCGTACCAGCTCCAAAAATAATTTGTAGTTGCTCCCCAGCAATAAAGCTTCCTTTTACTAAGTCTACTTTTTCTAATTCTTCACTTTGAATTAATGATTTATCTTTCACAACAATTCTTAAACGCGTTGCACAGTGTGCAGCACCTTGAATGTTGTCTTTTCCACCAATCAAACGAATTACATCTTTTGAAATTTTAGTGTATTGTTCTTGTTTTGACATGTTTCTTTCTCCTTTTTCAGTTTTATGTTACCGTTCCCACATATAATACACTATTTTTTATTGGTTGTCAAACCTTTTTTATGATTTTTTTTAATTTTTATGATTTTTAATAAAAAAAGCCATTTTTAAAAATGACTTCTATTCTAATATTTTTTCAATTAAATTTGGTTTATCACAAAATTCTTCTTGAATATCAAAACATTGATAAAATTCTTTAATCCAACTTTCATCTAATGGATTATCACAATAAATTTTAGCTAAGTTTTCTCCTTCTTGAACTTGATCACCAACTTTATTAATCAATTCAATCCCTACTGCATGATTAATCGCTTGTTCTTTTGTTTCACGACCTGCTCCTAATTTCATTGCAAGTACACCTAATTCTAATGCTTTTAAATCATGAATATATCCTGATTTCTTTGATTTTAACTCAACAATTTGTTTTGAATGTGGAAGTAAATCGGGATTTATAATTTGATTTATATCTCCACCTTGATATTTTGCCATTTCAATTAATTTATTTAATGCTGTCTTATTTTCAATTGACTCAATTAATTTAATTGTAGCCTCTTCCTTAGTCATACAAATTTTAGCTTGTACAAGCATAATTGCACCTAAATTAATACATAATTCTAAAAAATCTTTAGGTCCTGTTCCATTTAATGTTTCTATTGCCTCTCTTACCTCAATTGCATTTCCTATCGTATTTCCAAGAGGTTGATTCATATTAGAAATTACTGCTTTAATATCACGATTTAATTGTTTTCCAATATCAATCATTGCTTTAGCAAGTTCACTTGCTTCTTCAATTGTGGACATAAATGCCCCTTCTCCATACTTAACATCTAATAAAATTGCATCTGATCCACTTGCTAATTTTTTTGACATAATACTACTTGCAATTAGAGGAATACTTTTTACTGTTGCTGTTACATCTCGAAGTGCATATAATTTTTTATCCGCAAATACCATACTTCCACTTTGCCCAATTACAGCCAATCCAATTTCACTCACTTGTTTTTCAAATGCTTCTTTACTAATAAAGCATTCAAATCCTGTAATAGACTCTAATTTATCTAATGTTCCACCAGTATGGCCTAAGCCTCTTCCACTCATTTTGGCTACTTTTGCTCCACATGCAGCCACCATCGCTGTTAAAGCTAATGTTGTTTTATCACCGACTCCCCCTGTAGAATGCTTATCTACTTTGATTCCTGAAATCATAGATAAATCAACGATCTCACCTGAATGCATCATTGATTTAGTTAAAAATGCTGTCTCTTCTTTATCCATTCCTTGAAAATAAATCGCCATTAAGAAACTACTTACTTGATAATCAGGTATCGATTCATTTACAACTCCATCTATAAAATATTGAATTTCTTCTTCACTTAATTTTAATCCATCTCTTTTTTTCTCTATTATATCCACAAAACGCATAAATTACTCTCTTTCAAATACTCTAAAATAAAACTCAGGATATTCTACTTCTAAATCCTCCACAAATCCTTCTTTTGTATAGTCTATTAAATAAGTATCTCCTGTATAACTTTCTTTTACTACTGAAGCATAAATTGTGGTTACATAAGGCAACCATAACTTATAAATTTCTGCTCCACCACAAATAAATAAAATTTCTTCACTATCTTTAAATTTTTCAATTAAATCATTAATATTATGAATCACTTTGACACGATCATGCTCAAATTTATATTCTAAATTATTCGTTAAAACATATGTAAAACGATTCGGTAATACTCGTTTAATTCCTTCAAATGTTTTTCTTCCAAATAAAATATTATGATTCAGTGTAGTTTGCTTGAAAAGAGCTAAATCTTGAGGAATATTCCAAGGCATCCATCCATCTTTTCCAATCAAAAAATTTGAATCATGTGCAACAATCATATGGATCATACACTAATCACTCCTTTAATTGGTGCATGACTAACATAATTTTCAATTTTAATATCTTCAAATTTAAATTCATCAATCTCTTTAATTTCTGGATTTAACACTAACTGACACAATGGCAGTGGTTCTCTTTCTAATTGTGTTTTAATTTGATCAATATGATTTAAATAAATATGTGCATCTCCAATTGTGTGAACGAATTCTCCCACTTCTAAATTACAAACTTGTGCAATCATATGAATAAATAACGCATAAGAAGCAATATTAAAAGGAACTCCTAAAAAAATATCTGCACTTCTTTGGTATAATTGTGCACTTAACTTATTATCGTGCACATAAAATTGAACCATCATATGACATGGAGGTAATGCCATATCATCTACTTGAGATGCATTCCAAGCATTAATAATATGTCTTCTGGAATTTGGGTTATTTTTTAAAGAGATAATTAAATCTTTCAATTGATCTACTCCATTAAAATCACGCCATTGTTTACCATATACTGGTCCTAATTCACCATGTTTTATAGCAAAATCACTATCCGATTTTACTTTTTCCACAAATTCTTCTAATGTTTCATTTTGATAATCACTACTTTTTTTAAAATTTTCATATGGCCATTCATTCCAAATCTTCACATTGTTATCAACTAAATACTTAATATTCGTGCTTCCTGAAATAAACCATAATAATTCATGCACAATCGCTCTAAAATAAGTTTTCTTTGTAGTTAAAAGTGGAAATCCTTCACTTAAGTCAAATCGCATTTGATATCCAAAATAAGATATCGTTCCAGTATTAGTACGATCTTCTCTTTTATTTCCATTTTTTAACACAAAACGACATAAATCTAAATATTGTTTCATTTTTTTAACCTCTGTATTTCTTCATTTGTTAGTGAACGATAATCACCAGAATTTAACCCTTCTAAATCTAAACCTGCAAAATGACTACGATGCAATTCAATTACTTCATTATTACACGCATGCATCATTCTTTTAACTTGATGATATTTTCCTTCCTGAAGTGTTAATCGCACTAATTTTTTTTCGATTACTTCAATTTGTGCAGGAGCACAAATTTCATTATCATTAATTTGAATTCCTTCTTCTATTTTTGAAATATAACGAACATCAAAATCATCTTTCAATGTTACTTCATATGTTTTATCCACATGATTTTTTAAACTGCGTAAACGATGATCTAATTTACCATCATTAGTAATAAGCAATAATCCTGTTGTATCTTTATCTAATCTTCCAATTGCAAATAACTCTTTAATTTGCGGATGATCAATAT
>JBHALC010000090.1:0-3295 GCA_041827565.1 Erysipelotrichaceae bacterium | reverse complement strand
GTAGATAGTCCATATTTAAATGTATATCCAGATGTTGGGAACTTAACAAATGCTTCAAAAGTTTATGGCAATGATTTATGTTTAGATATAAAAAAAGGAAAAGGGAAAATTGTTGCGGCGCATTTGAAGGAAACTATCCCAAATCATTATAGAGAAATAGAATTTGGAAAAGGGCATGTTGATTTTGTTAAATGTATTGATACTTTAAAAATGTTAAAAGTTAATATGTTTGTTGGGGAATTCTGGTATGTTGGACAGGATAATTGGCAAGAAGTTTGTATGGAGACTAATTTGTTTTTAAGGGATAAACTTGATAAAGTTTTTAAGTAAATACTTGTAAAGTGATAAACCTTTCAATATGTTAAGGTAAATCACATAATTTTACATAAACTATACATAATTTATAGATATAGGATTGGTATTATAATTGTGCAAGGTAAATAATAAATCTTGCATCTGATTATTGTCCCCCTTAACAATGATTAGGTATATTCTATCCCCTTATAAAAAATAAATGATAAAAGGTCTCCATTTAGGAGGCTTTTTATCATTTTGTTTATCTATTAATTAAAAATATGGGTATAATATAAATTAGAAAGAAGGAAGTTATGAAAGATTTAAATTTACACATTAAAAATATAAGAAAAAATATTGTGAAAATGGTTGCGAATGCAAAATCTGGACATCCAGGGGGATCTCTTGGAGCTGCAGATATTATGGGTGTATTATTTTTTGAGGTTATGGACATCAATAAAGATAATGCAAAGGGAGTAGACAGAGATAGATTTGTTTTATCTAAAGGACATGCATCTCCTGTTTTATATGCAACATTACATGAAAAAGGAATCATTGATGAAGATTTAATGACGTTTAGAAAAATTAATTCTAAACTTCAGGGACATCCAAATATGAATTATTTAGATGGTGTTGATATGAGTACAGGTTCTCTTGGGCAAGGTTTTAGTGCTGCAGTGGGAATGGCTATGGCAAACAAACTATCTAAAAATGAACATAGAGTATATGCTTTATTAGGTGATGGTGAAAGTGAAGAAGGACAAATTTGGGAAGCTGCAATGGCTTCTGCACATTACAAATTAGATAATCTTTGTGCAGTTTTAGATTTTAATGGATTACAAATCGATGGAGATATTACTAAAGTAATGAATCCTACTCCATTAGACAAAAAATTTGAAGCTTTTGGATGGCATGTGATTTGTATTGATGGTCATAATAAAGATGAGATATTAGATGCTTTTAATAAAGCGAAAGAAATTAAAGGTAAACCAACTTTGATTCTTGCGAAAACTATTAAAGGAAAAGGTGTTTCATTTATGGAAAATAGTGCTGCATGGCATGGAAGTGCACCAAATGCAGAACAATTAGAAGCAGCTTTAAATGAATTGGAGGTAGCATAATGGGTTTAGCAACAAGAGAAGCTTATGGAAAAGCACTTGCGAAAATAATTTTAGAAAATGAAAAAATAGTTGTATTAGATGCAGATTTAACAAAGTCAACTAAAACTAGTGATGCACAAAAAGTTTGTCCTGAAAGACATTTTAACATGGGTATTGCAGAGGCAAACATGATGGGTGTTGCGGCTGGCTTTGCAAGTAGTGGATATACAGTTTTTGCATCTACATTCTCTATGTTTGCGACAGGGAGAGCTTGGGAACAAATCAGAAACTCAATTGCTTATCCACATTTGAATGTTAAAATTTGTGGTACACATGCTGGTATCGCTGTTGGAGAAGATGGTGTTAGTCATCAAGCTATAGAAGATATTTCACTAATGCGTACAATTCCTGGAATGGAAGTTTATTCTCCTTGCGATGCAGCAGAAACAATGGCAGTTATTGAATATGTTTCTAAAACTGATAAACCTTGTTATGTAAGGCTTGGTAGAAGTGGTGTTGATGATGTTTATAGTGAAGATACTAAATTTGATTTTAGTAAAATTAGAGTTTTAAAAGAAGGAAAAGATATTGCGATTTTTGCGACAGGATTAATGGTTCAGGAAGCTTTAAAAGCTGCAGAAACTTTAAAAGCTGAAGGTATTAATATTACAGTTGTTGATGTTGCATGTATAAAACCACTAGATGAAGAAGGTGTATTAAATATTTTAAAAACACATGACCATATTATTACTGCAGAAGAGCATAATATTATTGGTGGTTTAGGAAGTGCAATTTCAGATGTTAGTGTTAAATATATTCCTAAAAAAATTACAAAAATTGGTATCATGGATAGATTTGCTGAAAGTGGACCATTTAATGAATTATTAGAAAAATATAATTTAACTTCTAGTTATATTGTAAAAGTTGTAAAAGAATTAAAATAGTAAATTAAAAACTGAGCCTTTTAAAAAGCTCAGTTTTTTAATTTTATAATAACTTTCCTGCAAGATTACCACTTACAAATGCAGCGGTTATATTGTATCCTCCAGTATATCCATTTATATCTAAGACTTCACCGGCAAAATATAAATTGTCAATTAATTTTGATTTCATTGTTTTTGGATTAACTTCTTTTAGTGAAATTCCTCCTCCTGTCACAAAACTTTTTTCAATTGGTAAACTGCCATGCACATTAAATTTAAATAGTTTTATTTTATCCACAATTTCTAAAATTTGATTATTTGTTAGTGAAGATATCTGATTATTAGAAAAATCATTACAAATAAATTCTACATATCTTTCAGGCAAAAGGTTTTTTAGAATATTTTTTATAGATTTTTTTGAATTAATATTTTTTTCATTTTTTAAAAATTCCATCAATTCATTTTTTGACATATTTGGTATGCTGTCTAAAATCATTGTAACTTCTTTTTCGTTTTGTTTTATTACAAAACTAGAACATCTTAAAACTGCAGGACCAGATATTCCAAAGTGAGTGAATATCATATCTAAATTGTGAGTTACTATAATTTTTCCTTTTTTATTTAAAACACTTAAACTAATATTTTTTAATGATAATCCCATTAATGTTTTATCTTTAATAAATTGTTCATCACTTATTAAAGGTACTTCTGTTGGATAAAGTTTAGTAATTGTGTGTTTTGCTTTTAAGGCAAATTTGTAGCCATCACCTGTAGAGCCTGTTTGTGGAAGAGATATACCTCCAGTACATATAATTAAGTTTTTTGTTTTATAAAAACTTCCATCATTTAAAAATACTTTTGAAATTTTGTTATTTTCTATTTCAATATCAATAACAGTTGAATTTGTTTTAATATCTACATTATTTTTATTTAATTCATTTATTAATGTTTCTAGTATAGTTTTAGACGAATTTGTTG
>JBHALC010000089.1:0-20804 GCA_041827565.1 Erysipelotrichaceae bacterium | reverse complement strand
TTATTTTAAATTTTATAAATATTTTTATAGGAGGAATTTTAATTTTAATAGGATTATTATATCTTTTAAATAAAACTATATTTTATTATTTGATAAAGAATTTTATTATACTTATTCCATTATTCAGGCAAATACATTCATTTTATTTCTTAGGGTATTATACACAATTATATGAATGTGGATTATCTAGTCGTACATGTATGGAATATTTAATGAAATTAAAGACTTATACAGTATTTAAAGAAATGATTAATGAGTTAAATTTTAAATTAAATCGAGGTAAAAATTTAGTTGATTGTATTAAAAACAATAAACTTTTAAGTAAAGAGTGTCGTGAAACAATTTTAATGGCTTTTCAAACGAAAAAGCAAGTGAATTTTTACCAACAAGGATTAAAAATTATTGAGTATCGAATTATTACAATTATAAAGAAGACAACAAGAATAATTACAATGATTTCGTATTTAGTTGTATTATTGGTAGTTTTGATAATGTATCAATTAATGCTAATTCCACTAGATATGATTCAAAACATGTGAAAGGAGAATTTATGAAAAAAGCATTTACAATTCTAGAAATGTTAATAGTTTTAGCGATTATTGCTCTTATTTTTCTTTTAACTTTACCAAACATTGCTCAAAAACAGGCAATTATTGAAAGAAAAGGGTGTGAGGCATTGGTTGAAGTAGTAAATGGTCAAATTATTTTGTATGAAATTGAAAATGGAAGTGCACCTTCATCGATTTCAACTTTAATAGAAGAAGGTTATTTAAAGGAATCTCAAGCTACTTGTCCTAATGGGAATAAAATTGAAATATTTGATGGTGAAGCAAGTGCTTCATAAAGGGTATACTTTGTTAGAGGGATTATTTGTGATTTTATTTCTTTCAGTATTTGTTTTATATATTAATTTTAATGAGTATATCAAAGTGTTGCATTTAAAAAGTTTGATTGAGAAGATTCAAGTAGAGGCATTTGTAAATGAAGAAGAAAAAAATATTGAAATTCAAAATGATTATTTATATGTTGATAATAGATCTTATAAACTGAATGTAAGTTGTAGTAATCGGAAATTTCATTTTAATAGTCAAGGAAATATATCGAATGCTTTAACTTTACAGTGTGGAAGATATCAAATTGTGATGCAGTTAGGAAGTGGTAGTATTGAAATTCGTTAGAAAAGGAAATATCACAATAGAAGCATTACTACTTTTGATGGTAGTAAGTATTATGATTGCTTCTTTTATATTTGTTAAAGTAGATTTAGAAATCGATTGGAGTGTCTTTTTTGAATAAGGCAAATACAACATTAGATGTCTTAATTTCATGTTTGATTATTAGTGTTACTTTAATGTTAATTGTACCTTTTCAAAAAGGAATTTTAAATTATATTAAGCAAAATAATATATCTAAATATTTGGCTTTTTATAAAATACAACTTATTTTAGCAGAATCAAAAATAGTAGAAGTAGGGTCACAAGAAATAAAAATTATTTATCGTAATGAAGAGACAAGTATTGTGTTTGATCGAAATCGAATAGTAAAAAAACCAGGATATCATATTTTAATTCAAAATATTAATGGTATATTTTCTTTAGAGGGAGGATGCATATTTTTAAATGAGGAAAAAATATATTGTGAAAAAGGGCTTCGTTAGTTATTATACGATGGTAATATTATTCGTTTTTTCAATTATTATTTCCCTTGCACAATTTCAAGTTAATAGTAAATTATTATTAAAGAAAATTCAAAAAAATCACTTAATTAAAATAAAAGCATACCAATTAGTTAAAGAATATGAATTAGAAGAATTTGAAATAGATTTTTTAGGAGAAAAGATTAAGAGTGAGGTAGAAGATAATCAAATAAATCTTTCTTTTTTAGATAAAGAATTAGAAGTAACTTATAATAAAAAGAGTGGAGTTATTGAGGATATAAAAGTAAAATAAGTTGAAACTATTATCGAATTAGTATAAAATAGATAAGTAAAAAGAAAAGGAGCTAATTATGATTATCGTTAATGATTTAAGACCAGGACAAACTTTAGAACATGAAGGAAATATTTATACAGTATTAGATATTTCTCATAACAAAACTGCAATGCGTCAAATGATTGTAAAAACAAAAGTAAAAAATTTACGAACAGGAACAATTGTGGAATTAACATTTACAGGTGGAGATAAAGTAGAGCCTGCACACATTGATAAAAAACAAATGCAATATTTATATTCAGATGAGGAATTTGTATTTTTCATGGATAATGAAACTTACGATCAAATCCAAATTGAAAAAAGTAAAATTAAATGGGAGTTAAATTTCTTAAAAGAACAAGATTTAGTAACAATTTCTATGTTTGAAACAGAAATTTTAGGATTAATTTTACCAGATAAAGTTGCATTACAGATTACAGAATGTGAACCAGCTGTTAAAGGAGATACAGCAACAAATGCTACTAAAAACGCTAAAGTTGAAACAGGATTAGAAATTCGTGTTCCATTATTTATTTCTGAAGGAGAAATGGTATTAATTTCAACTTCAGATGGAAAATATTCATCAAGAGCATAATAAAAAAAATGTCACATCATTATTTTGTGACATTTTTTTTATTATATCTTTCAATTGACTCATCTAACATACGAAGTGTTGTTTTTAAATCTAACCATCCTAAAACAGGAGTTTGCTTTCCTTGTAATGATTTATATGTAGAGAAAAAGTGAGATACTTCTCTTAAAATGTGTGGCCCTAAATCTTCTAGAGACGTTACGTGTTCATATCTAGGATCATTATTACAAACTGCAATAATTTTGACATCTACTTCACCACTATCAATCATATCTAATCCACCAATAATACGTGCATCAGTATAGCATCCTGGAAAAGTTGGATAAGATGTGAATACTAAAATGTCAATAGGGTCATTGTCTAAGGCTAAAGTATTCTCAACATATCCATATTCAGCTGGGTAAAATGTAGCAGAATATAATACACGATCCAATTTAATTTTTCCTGTTTTTTTATTTACTTCATATTTATTTTGGCTTCCCATAGGAATTTCAATTAATGCTTCTACAATTCGATTCATATTTCATACCTCTTTTACAATATCATAACATTTTTTTATAAAAAAATCTATCCATTTAAGCTAAATTTTTGCTAGTATGTTTTTTAAGTGATATACTGTATATAGAGGGAAGATAATATGAAAAAAAATGAGATTAAAATTTATGCACTTGTAGGAATTATGTCTGCATTATCAATAATCTTACAATTTATTTCGGTTCCAATTATACCAGCAGCACCATTTTTAAAGCTGGAATTTTCAAGTATACCGATGATTACATTAGCGATTTTTTATGGCAGAAGGTATGGTGTAATTTCAGCGATAATCGTTAATGCCATTGATGCGATGTTAAAACCAAGTTTAGTTGGATTTCCATTAGATCAATTTGTGAATGTGGTTGCAATTATTTCATTTATGTTTGCGATTCATTATTTCATCACAAATAAAAAATATGTATTCTCATTAATTTTTCCAGTTTTAATGAATGTGATTTTATTAGTGTTACTTAACTACAGTTTTATTACACCATTATATTTTACGATTGCAAAATGGCCATTGCCTGAAAATTTATTATTGTGGTGTATTCAAGTTTATGGAACATTTAATTTAATTAAATGGGGAAGTATCGCACTAATTTATATTATTATTTATCAAAAAACATTGGTAAATTTAAAACAAAAAATAGGTTAAAAATAGTGGGAGATTTCTCACTATTTTAATTTTTTAAAATTGACTTTTTAGCACAATTTTGATACTATATAAAGGATATAAAGGAGCTAGAAAATATGGAAAGAAAAAGTAGAGTTTTACGCTATCAAGAGTTGCGTGATCAAATGTTTGAAACAAAAATTGATAATGAAGAAATAGTTGAAATTGAAACAAATGAATTAAAAGAAAAATCAATTTATCAACCTGTAAGAGAAAAAGTAGCATCAGCTCCTGATTTTAAAATTGATCAATTCCATAATGAATATTTGGATGAATTTATTCGTGAAGTAAAAGAGTATAATATAAAAAAAGGAAATGCAGTTTCTCAAGATACACAAGTTAATATTTTAAAAGAATTGACAAGTAATGAAGAAGCAAGAGATAAATATGTAGAAGAAATAGATCAGTTTTCTTATTTTGAAGATATTTCAAAACAAGTTGAAGCATTAATTGGTGAAGATAAATCTGAAGAAATTATCGAAGAAAAAATAGAAGAAAAAGAAGAGTTTTTAAAACCTGAGTACATTACACCAACATATAAAGAGGATACTTTAAAAATCGATTTAAATCCAAAACCTGAAATAGATGAAGAATTAATTTTAGATCAAACTAGAAAAATAGAAATTAAAATGGATGAATATAAAGAAAATGTTGCTGAAATTTCAAATAAAGTAAATCGAACAAACTTTATTTTAAATTTAATTGTGGCAATTTTAATTGTGTTAATTATTGTAGTAATTGGATTAGCTGTTTACTATGTAATTAATTTAAGAGGTTAATATGAAAAAATTTAATATTGCAATTGATGGGCCAAGCGGTGTAGGAAAAAGCACAATTGCGAAAAATATTGCAAAACAATACAACATGATACATTTAGACACAGGTGCAATGTATCGTTGTATTGCTTATTTTTTAAAGCATCATCCAGGTAATATAGAAGAAAAATTAGATGAGATTAAAATTCATTTTGAAGAAGATCAAGTATTTTTAAATGATGAAAATGTGAGTGGGAAAATTCGTAATGAAGAAATTTCATTATTAGCGAGTGATATTGCTAAAAATGAAATGGTAAGAAAATTTTTAGTAAAAAAACAGCAAGAAATTGCGAAAGATTTAGGATATATTTTAGATGGAAGAGATATTGGAAGTGTGGTTTTACCAGATGCATTAATTAAGTTTTATCTTAGTGCAAGTGCAAAAGTAAGAGCAGAAAGAAGATTTAAAGAATACCAAGCTAAAAATGTTGAAATTGATTTTAATGAATTATTACAAGATATTGAAAAAAGAGATTTACAAGATTCAACGCGTGTTCATTCTCCTTTAATCAAAGTAGAGGATGCTTATGAGTTGGATACAAGCGATAAATCAATAGAAGAAGTAATTAAAGAAGCATGTAATTATGTAGAAAGTAAGGTGAAAATATGATACATGGTGTTGCAGCGATTGTAGGTAGACCTAATGTGGGGAAATCTACAATATTTAACCGTATTTTACAAGAAAGAAAATCTATTGTTGAAGATACACCTGGTGTTACAAGAGACCGTATTTATGGAAAAGGAGAATGGTTAACCAAGGAATTTCGTTTAATCGATACAGGAGGGATTCAGGTAGCAGATCAACCGTTCAAAAAAGAAATTGAAATTCAAGTAGAAATTGCAATTGAAGAAGCAGATACAATTTTATTTGTGGTTAGTGGAAAAGATGGAATTACAAATGATGATGAGTATATTGCTAGAATGCTGAGAAAAGCAAATAAGCCAGTAATTTTGGCTGTAAATAAAGTAGATGATACTCAATTTCAAAATAGTATTTATGAATTTTATAATTTAGGAATTGGTGATCCTATTGCATGTTCAGGAGCACATGGTATTGGAATAGGAGATGTTTTAGACCAATTAATAAGTTCTTTTGAAAGTAGAAGACATAAAGATTATGAATCAAGTTTATCGTTTTGTTTTATTGGAAGACCAAATGTTGGGAAGTCTTCTTTAGTGAACGCAATTTTAAATCAAGAACGTGTTATTGTTTCTAATGTTGAGGGAACAACAAGAGATGCAATTGATACACCATTTAAAGCAGATGGTAAAGATTATGTTGTCGTGGATACAGCAGGTATTCGTAGAAAAGGAAAAGTCTTTGAATCTATTGAAAAATACTCTGTTTTAAGAGCGATGAGTGCGATTGAGCGAAGTGATGTTGCACTTATTGTAATAGATGGAGAAAAAGGTATTTTAGAGCAAGATAAGCATGTAGCAGGATATGCCCATGAATCAGGAAAAGGTGTAATTATCGTATATAATAAATGGGATACAGTAGAAAAAGATGAGCAGACGATGAATCGAATCACAAAAGAAATTCGTAGTGAATTTGTATATCTATCTTACGCTCCAATTGTCTTTGTTTCTGCATTAACGAAGCAAAGAGTTCATTCTCTATTACCATTAATAGAAGAAGTTGCAAACTATAATAGTTTACGAATTCAAACTAATGTATTAAATGAAGTAATTTTAGATGCACAATTAATGACTCCGCCTCCAACTCATAATGGGAAGCGATTGAAGATATATTATGCATCACAAGTTGCTGCCAACCCACCAACGATTGTATTGTTTGTGAATGATCCAGAATTACTACATTTTAGTTATAAACGATTTATTGAAAATAAATTGCGTGAAGTGTTTGAATTTAAAGGAACGCCAATTCATATTATGGCTAGGGAGAGAAAATAATGAAAACCGTAGTGATTGGAAGTGGAAGTTGGGGAAGTGCATTAGCTCAAGTTTTAGCTGATAATAATCAAGATGTAATGATTTATTCTATCAATAAGCAACAAGTAGATGATATTAATCAATTAAATCAGAATCCGACTATTTTACCTAATGTAATGCTAAACCCAAGAATTCAAGCAACATTAGATATTGAAGTTGTAAAAGATGCGGATATTATTATTCTATCTATACCTTCTTTTGCCATTGTGGATACGGTGAAAAAACTTAATAGTTTAGTTACAAAAAAAGTAATTATTGTGAACACAGCGAAAGGATTCCATCCAGAGACAAGTAATCGTTTGTCAGTAGAAATCCGAAATCATATGGATAAAACTAAATTAAGTAGTGTTGTATCATTAATTGGACCCTCACATGCGGAAGAAGTAGGAATACGACTATTAACTTTAATTAATGCGGTAAGTTTAAATATTGAAGATGCGAAAATAATTCAATCTTTATTCTCAAATGATTATTTTAGAGTATATACATCAACAGATGAATTAGGGTGTGAATTAGGAGTAGCATTAAAAAATATCTATGCATTATGCTCAGGAATTGCAAGTGGTCTTGGATTTGGGGATAATACAAGAGCAGCTTTAATGACTCGTGGATTAAGCGAAATGAGACGCTATGTTTTAAATGAAGGTGGAAAAATGGAAACATTGCTTGGATTATGTGGAGTAGGAGATTTGATTGTAACTTGTACAAGTATTCATTCTCGTAATTTCAAAGCTGGAGAAGAAATTGGGAAAAGAAATGAAGCACAGTCTTTTTTAGCAGAAAATACAAAAACGGTAGAAGGAATAAATGCATGTAAATTTTTATATCCACTAGCTAAGAAAAAAGGTGTTGAATTACCAATTGTAGAAAAAATTTATGATGTTTTATTTAATCAATTGAAACCAAGTGATGCAGTAAAACAGCTAATGATGCGTAATTTAAAAAATGAATTTGGAGATTATAATGATTAATGCATTATTTGAAGCGATTCAATTGAATCGTGATGAATATCCAACACTGCTAAGTGTAGATGAATGTATTAGTAATGAAAAAGGGGATACACTATTACTTACTTTATCTAGTAGTACCCTTTTTTCATATCAAAATTATGCTAAACTAGTTCATCAAATTAAAACTTATTTTAAAACAAGCGTAATATTAAAATTAAATATTCAAGACAAAAAATATCCAATTGAATTATTATCTGAGTATATTGAGTATATTGTACAAAAAAATGGATCTTTTTCTGTATTTAGAAATTATCATCCACTATTACAAAATACACAATTAATTTATCCTAAAATGGAAGTAGATGAAGAAATAGTAGAGAGATTTAAAGATGAACTATACCGTTATGGATTTGATTTAGAAGTTGTATTTATTGAAAGTGAAATAAAAGAAGAAGTTTTATTTAAAAAAGAAAAAGAAGAAGTAAAAGAGTATGTGAAACCTGCAATTAATCCAAATTATAAAAATGAGTATATTTATTTTCCAATCAATACGATTCATGAAAGTTGCTATGGAGTTGCAATTGAGGGAATTGTATTTGATAAAGAAATTCGAACTTTAAAAGGTGGAAGATCTCTATTAACATTGTATGTTAAAGATGATGATGATGCAATGATTGCGAAGCGTTTTGAAAGCAAAACTTTTTCTGTTGCAGATATGGAAAATATTAAATTAAATCAAAAATATCGCTTTTCAGGTAAAGTAGAAAATGATGCTTTTTTAAGGTGTTTGACTTTTTCAGTTGATAAAATTGAAGAATTAGAAAATGAATTAAGAGAAGATAATGAAGAAGTTAAAAGAGTTGAATTGCATTTACATACTAAAATGAGTGAAATGGATGGAGTTTGTTCGATTGAAGAGTATATTGAAACTGCATATCGTTGGAAGCATAAAGCTATTTCAATTAATGATCATTATGTAGTTCAAAATTTTCCTAAAGCTCAAAATGCTTTGAAAAAGTTTAATTCAAAATCAGATCATAAAATGAAATTAATTTATGGTGTTGAAATGAATATGGTTGAATCACAATTATCAATCGTTCGTAATATGATTGATATTGAATTGGAAAAAGCAAAATACTGTGTTTTAGACTTTGAAACAACAGGATTATCTAGTTATTATGATCATATTATTGAGTTTGGAGGACAAAGACTAGATGGATTGAAAGTACAAGAATCATTACAATTGTTTGTTAAGTCACCAATTTCGATTCCAGAATATATTACTTCCTTAACCAAAATAGATGATGAATTAATCAAAAAAGAAGGATTAGAAATTGAAGAAGCATTAGATAAAATCGTTGATTTTATTGGAGATCGTATTATTGTTGCGCATAACGCAGAATTTGATTTTTCTTTCTTAAATGATACATTAATTCGTTATGGTAGAAAACCAATAAATAATCCTGTTATTGATACTTTAGATTTATCAAGAAGTATTCATTTTGACCGAAAAGCACATCGATTAGGGAATATTGCTCGTTCTTATGGAATTACTTATGATGATGATGTAGCACACCGTGCAGATTATGATACGGAAGTATTGGCTCAAGTATTCATTAAAATGATTCAATCTTTAGATAATGTGATTACTTTACAGGACTTACAAAATTATCAAGATGAGAAGTGCTTTATGAAATTATTTGATACACATATTAATGTGCTAGTAAAAAATGATAAAGGGTTAAAAGCACTGTTTGAATTAATCACCTTATCACATACTAAATATCTTGTTTATCGTAAAGATAGCGGAAATAATTTTATTGCTACTCCAAAAATTTTAAGAGAAGAGATTGAGAAATATCGTGAACATTTATTAATTGGAAGTGCATGTTCAAATAATGAAATATTTGAGTTAGCACTACATCGTAGTCCTAAAAGATTAGAAGAAGCAATGAAATTTTACGATTTTATTGAAATTCAGCCAAGAAATTGTTATCGCCATTTAAAAAGAAGAGGCGTAATTAAATCAGAAGAGCATTTAATTGAAGTTATTCAAAGAATATTAGATTGTGCTAAAAAATTAAATAAAATAGTGGTTGCAACAAGTGATGCTCATTATGTTCATCCTAATCAGAAAAAAATTAGAGATATTTATATTTCAGCACAAGCAATAGGAGGAGTAAGGCATCCACTGTATGTATATAATAAAGAAGCGCGTCTTGCATCTTCTACTTATTCCCAACATTTTTTAACTACAAAAGAAATGTTAGATGAATTTGATTATTTAGATAAACAAGAAGCTTATAAAATTGTAGTTGAAAATACAAATTGGATTGCAGATCAAATTGAAGAAGTGTATCCAATTAAATCTAAACTTTATCCTCCAATTATTGAAAATTGTGATATACAATTAAAAGAAATTGCATTTAAAAATGCTTATAATCAATATGGTAATCCGTTACCTAAAATTGTTGAAGATCGTTTAAATAAAGAATTAGATGCAATTATTGGTAGTGGGTATCATGTTGTATATTATATTTCACATTTACTGGTGAAGAAATCCTTAAATGATGGATATTTAGTTGGATCAAGGGGTTCAGTAGGGTCAAGTCTAGTGGCTACCATGACAAATATTACAGAAGTAAATCCGCTTGCACCGCATTATTATTGCACAAAATGTAATTACAGTGAATTTTTTGAGGATGGAAGTGTTGCAAGTGGATATGATTTACCGGATAAAAAATGTCCAAAATGTAACACAATAATGAAAGGGGATGGACATGATATCCCATTTGAAACTTTTTTAGGTTTTAAAGGAGATAAAGTTCCAGATATTGATTTAAACTTCTCAGGAGTATACCAGCAAGTTGCTCATAACTATACAAAAGAGGTTTTTGGAGAAGATTTTGTTTATCGTGCTGGAACGATTGGAACCGTAGCAGAGCAAACTGCTTTTGGTTATATTAAAGGATATCAAGAAGAAATGGATATTCCTGAAATAAAGCAAGCACAGATAAAAAGACTTCAAAAAGAGTGTGAAGGGGTTAAAAGAACTACTGGTCAGCACCCTGGAGGGATTATTGTTATTCCTTCTTATATGGATGTTCATGATTTTACACCAGTCCAATATCCAGCTAATAACCCATTTTCAGAATGGAAAACTACACATTTTGAATTCCATGATATTCATGACAATGTATTAAAATTAGATATTTTAGGACATGTTGATCCAACAGCAATGCGCTTTTTACAAAATATTAGCGGTATTGATCCACTTACAATTCCGATGAATGATCCGGAAGTAATGAAGATTTTTTCATCAATTGATTCATTAAATATTGATAAATCAAAATATAAAGAGAAGACAGGAGCAGCAGGATTACCAGAATTTGGAACAACATTTGTAAGGCAAATGTTGGAAAGTACTAAGCCAACTAAGTTTAGTGAATTAGTTCAAATTTCAGGATTATCACATGGTACAGATGTTTGGCTAGGTAATGCTAAAGATTTAATTGAAAAACAAATTTGTACATTAAAAGATGTAATTGGTTGTCGTGATGATATTATGGTGTATTTAATTCATAAAGGTTTAGATGCGAGTGATGCATTTAAGATTATGGAAAATGTGCGTAAGGGGAAAGGTTTAACGGACGAATGGATTACATTAATGAAAGACCATAATGTAGATAATTGGTATATTGAATCTTGTAAAAAAATTAAATATATGTTCCCTAAAGCTCATGCTGCTGCTTATGTTTTAATGGCAGTCCGTATTGCATGGTTTAAAATTCATTATCCAATTTACTACTATTGCATGTTTTTCTCTATTCGTTGTGATGCTTATGATATCGATACAATGATTAAAGGAGAAAAGGCGATTGTGAATAAACTACAGCATATTAAAATGCTAATAGACACAAATGTTGCAACGAAAAAAGATAAAGATACTTTTGCTACACTAGAGTTAGCATTAGAAATGTATTTAAGAGGATATCGTTTCTCAAATATTGATATTAATCTATCTAGTGCAACGGATTTTATTGTTGATCCAAATGATGCCAAAGCAATTATTCCTCCATTTACTACTGTAGATGGATTAGGTGAAAACGTGGCGATTACCATTGTAGATGCAAGAAAGCAGAAACCGTTCTTGTCAAAAGAAGATTTGAAAAAGAGAACATCACTATCTACAACACTAATTTCTAAGTTGGATGATTTAAATGTATTAGAAGATTTAATTGAAAAAAATCAAATGTCGTTGTTTTGATTGATATCTAAATAAAAAATGTGTATAATAAGATTAGAGGTGAAAATATGGCAGAATATATTAAATTAGAATCAGAAGATAATTTAGGAGTAGTTTCGTTAAGTACAGAAGTATTAAAACATATTGCTCAAATTGAGATTGAAGAAGATAAAGATGTTCGTTTATCTCAAGAAGGATTTTTTAAATCAGCAATTCAATGTTTAATTGAAGAAAACAAATTAAAATTATCTGTAAATGTTGATGTAAGGTTTAAAACAAATGTTAAAGTGGTAACACAAAGAATTCAAGCAAGAATTGATGAAACAATTTCACATATGACATCATATGATTTAGATGAAATCAATATAAACGTTGTAGGATTTATTATTGACTAAAAAAGTTCGAATATTTAATTCGAACTTTTTCTTTTAATATATTTTTCTGGATTGAATTGATCATAATTTGTACTTTGATTATCATTTAGAATTCGATTTGCGATATGATGTCCAATATATGGTCCATTTGTAAGCCCAGATGAGCCTAATCCACTTACAACATAGAAATCTTCAAATTTTCCAAAGAATGGAGTAAAATCACTTGTATAAGCACGAATTCCTACTTTTACTTTTTCACTACTGTAATCTAACTTTAAGTGCTGTTTTGCTTCGTCTTTCATTTGATTAATTCTTTCATAATCCACATTTAAATCAAATCCCATATCATTTTCATGTGTAGCCCCAATAATAATTTTTCCGTTATCTTGAGGTAAAATATCAATTTCACCTTGTAGCATCAAACCGGCTAAATCATCACTAATAAAATGAGTTTGTAATTCTACCAGTTGTCCTTTTTGAGGCTTGATATCAACATCATATAAATCATTTAATACTTCTTTTGTCCATGCACCACAAGCAAAAACTAACTCGTCATAATTTAATGCAAAATCATTTACATAAAGTTGATTATCTTTATATACTGCTTTTCCATTAATAATACTTCCATGATGTTTTTTAATTAGATTTTTTAAAATTTCAATTAATGACTCACCATTTACTCTTCCACCTTCATGGGAAAATATTGCCCATTCATTTCCATGATAATTAGGAATCATTTTTCTTAACTTATGATTGTTATAGAATGAGATTTGACCAGGATGCACTCCAATTTCAATATTAACACAAACTTGTGTTAGAATTTTTTCGATTATTGCTAAATCTTTTTTAAAAACATATGTACCTGTTTTTTTATAAGGTAAATCTTTGATTCCATCTGCTTCTAATTCTTTCATTAAATATGGATAAAATTTTGCTCCAGCATCTACTAATTTTAACCATGATTTATTTCTTCTTAAACTTAACCAAGGGCAAATAATTCCAGCAGCATTTTTGCTTGCTTGACCCAAATCAATATCAATTACACTAACTTGTGCTTGACCACTTTTAGCTAAAAAATAACCACAAGTTAGTCCTACAATTCCACCACCAACAATAACAATTTTTTTCATAATCTTCCTCACTTCAATATAAATTATATCATAATTTAATCAAAAAGTTAAACAATAAATTTGCTTCTTAAAATAAAAGGGTGTATAATAGTAGAGGTTTATTACTAGGTTAATGTATCCTTCGGACATCTACTTGGTTTTAAATGACATACGAAAAAGGAGGAAACAAACATGTTAACGAAAGCTGAAAAACAAGCGATCATCAAAGCGAATGCTTTATTTGAAGGAGATACAGGATCACCTGAGGTGCAAATTGCTGTATTAACTGAAACAATCAATCGTTTAACGGAACACTTAAAAGTGCACAAACATGATTACCACTCAAGAAGAGGGTTAATGAAAATGGTTGGACACCGTCGTAATTTATTAACTTATGTTAAAGATAAAGATTTAAACCGTTACAAAGCGATTATTACTAAATTAGGAATTCGTAGATAAGAAAAAAGCTCTTTTTAGAGCTTTTTTTTAATGTTTAAATTTATAGTTCAGTAGTCTTAGTGCATTAAGGACAACTGAAATACTAGATATACTCATTGCAAATGCTGCAAACATTGGATGTAAGCTCATTCCAAGTGGAATTAGGATTCCACTAGCTAAAACAATTCCAATCGTATTATAGATAAATGCCCAGAATAGGTTTTGATATACATTTCTCATTGTTGCTTTTGCTAAATCAATTGCAACAGCTAAATCTAAAATATCAGACCTCATTAAGATTACTTCAGCAGAATCAATTGCAATTTCACTACCATTTCCAATTGCAATCCCAACATCTGCACTACTTAATGCGATTGAATCATTAATTCCATCTCCAATCATTGCTACTTTTTTACCTTGTTGTTTTAAGTCTATAATAACTTGATGTTTATCTTCTGGGAATACTTCCGCTTTAAATTCAGAAATATTTAGTTGATCTGCAATTGCTTTAACACTTCGATGTTGATCTCCAGAAACGATTAGTGGTGTAATATTTTTATTTTTTAAATAATTCATTACTCTTTCAACTCCAGGTTTTAATTCGTCTTTAATTCCATATAGAGCAACAAGTTGATTTTCTTTAGCAATATAAATTACAGATTCACCATTTTCATTCATAGCTTCAATTAGATTAGGGTTTGAAATTTCAACATTAAAATCATTCATTAATTTAATATTTCCAATATGATAGAAATTTCCATTTACTTTTCCACTAATTCCTTTAGCAGTGAATACTTTTAGTTCTTCTACATCAAGTAATGAAATATTTTCAATTTCAGCTTGTTTAATAATTGCTTTCCCTAAAGGGTGTTCACTCGCTTTTTCAATGCTAGCAACGACTTGTAAGATTGGTTCATCAGTAAAATTAACTTGATTTACTAAAGTAGGATTACCAGCAGTAATCGTTCCTGTTTTATCAAAAACAATTGTATCAATACTACTTAATGCTTGTAGGCTACTTGCTTTTTTAAATAAAATGTGATTTTGACTTGCTTTTGTACTTCCAACTAAAATCGCAATAGGTGTAGCTAATCCCAATGCACAAGGGCAAGCAATAACTAAAATTGCAATAACAATATTGAAACTAAATGCAAAATCATTAGTAATGAACATCCAAATTGTAAATGCAATAATAGATAATACAATAATTCCCCATACAAAGTATCCTGATATAATATCTGCAATTCTTGCAATAGGTGCTTTACTCATTTGAGCATTTTCAACCATCTCGACAATTTTAGAAATAACACTATTTTTATTTGATTTACTTACTTCGTATTCAAAATATCCATTTTGATTAATTGTTCCTGCATAAACTAAATCACCAATTGATTTTTCATTAGGAATACTTTCACCAGTTAAAAATTTTTCATCTATAAAACTACTTCCAAATACAATTCTACCATCTAAAGATAAACGATTTCCAGGTTTTACAACAATAATATCACCAATTTCAACTTCATTTATATTTTTTTCCGTGCCATCTTTTAATGTAACGAATTGAGGATTAGATGATAATAGAGATTTCAAAGCATTATAACTTTTTGATTTACTTCTTTCTTCAAAATACTTTCCAATCTTCACAAATACTAAAATCATTCCAGCACTTTCAAAATAGAGCATTGGATGATGAATTGGTGGTTGGATTAAAATAGTAATATATAAATAAAAACTATAAATAAAAGAAGTGGATACTCCCATAAAAATTAAAGAGTCCATATTAGGGATTTTTAATAATAATTTTTTATATCCAGAAATTAAAGTATCTTTTGCAATAAATACAATAATACAAGTTAAAATTACTTGTAGTGTTAAATTGTTGATTAGATTAACATGTGGATCAATTAAATCCCATATACGAATGTGAAACATCGGTAACATTGAAATTAAAAATAATAGTAGTCCTAAAATACCAAGTAAGATTAAAGTAGGTACTTCATTTTTTTCTTTTATTTCTTCATTCACTGTAAATCCAATTTCATGAATCTTATCAATAATTTTTTGTTTATTACCATGAAACTCAATATAGGCCGTTTTTGTAGGAAGTGAAACACTGATTTCATTTACTTCTTCCATATTTGAAAGAACTTGTTCAATGGATGCCACACAACTTGCACAAGAAATTCCACCAATTTTTAAATTCATTTGTTGAAAATCTAAATCTTGTAATTCATATCCTATTTCTTTAGCAGCTTGTTTAGCTTCAGAATAATTTGTTGAGTCTAAATAAAGCGTATGGTTTGTAAAGTGTACCGTAACACTTTTTGTTGAAGGGAGATTTTTTAAAATTGCCTCTAAAGAGTTAGCACAACTACTACAACTCATTCCAAGTACATTAAATTTTTTCATAATCACATAGACCTTTTGGACAGTGACATTCAACTTTTTCCTGGATTGATTTTTTATTTAGTATATTTGTTAGTATTTCTAAATCTTGGCTAGAAATATCTAAATCTTCAATCAAACTGATAATAATTTTCATTTTAGTTGTATCACATACTTTTTCTAATAAGTTTTTCATTTCTGTTTCAATGTATTGATTTTTGTCAATATTACTAATGTATCGATATTTTGAACTTTGATGATCGATGATCACAAAATCTTTTTTTACTAATCTTGATAGGAGGGTTTTAATTGTTGAATCACTCCAATCTTGTGTTTGGTGTAATATTTCGATGATGTCTTTTGTCATTACGGGTTGATTAGCCCAAATAACACGCATAATCTCAAATTCTGCTGTTGATATTTTTTCCATAATTTTCCTCACTTTTCTTTAAATATAGTTTACATCGATAAACTAAAATATTCAATCATTTTGACTGTATAAAAGTAAGTGAATAAAAAAAAGGAAATTAAATTTAATTTATGATATAATAGGTGCACTAGGAGGTATTTTATGGTATTTACAATGTTACCGTTTTGGTCTGCATTAATTGCAAATGTGATAGCACAAACGATTAAACCAATTATTACTTACCTTCAAACCAATGAATTCAATGCAAAACAAGCATTTGCATCTGGGGGATTTCCTAGTTCACATACTTCTACTGTTTCTGCATTATCATTAGCAGTAGGGATTAATGAAGGATTTAACTCCACGATGTTTTCGATTTCATTAGCATTTGCATTAATTGTAATGTATGATGCTGTAAATGTTCGTTATTATGCTGGTAAGAATATAGAACTAACTAAAAAATTAATTCAAGATTTAGCTGAAAAAAATATTTTTGATTCTGAAAATCCAATTTATGATCAAAAATTAAAAATTGTATTAGGACATAAAAAAATTGAAGCAGTAGGTGGTTTAGTTTTAGGGTGTTTAGTAACACTGATTTTATATCTTATGACAGGAGGATACTAATGACAATTGAAGCACAAGTAGAAGAAGTATTAAATAAAGTTCGACCATATATTTTAAGAGATGGTGGAGATATCGAATTAGTTAAAGTTGAAGATGAAATCGTGTATGTAAAAATGCTTGGTGCATGTGTTGGGTGTTTTGCGATTGATGATACGATTAGTTTAGGTGTTGAAGCGCTACTTTTAGAAGAAGTAGAAGGTGTAAAAGGAGTTATGGTTGTTGAATAAAGTTAAATCTATCTTTAAGATAGATTTTTTTATTAAAATCTATAATACTTTAATGGAATTATTACACTTTTTAGTGTATAATAATTAAGTATGTAAATACAAAAAAAGGAGAGTCGAATATGGAAATAATTTATGGCGCTTCTGGGATTGTTATCGGATTATTATCAGCTACAGTCGGATTTATCGTTGTAGGTAAAATGGGATTAAATAAAAGCAAACAACAAGCAGAAACATTAATTCGTGAAGCTGAATCAAAAAGCGAAAATATTGTTCGTAAGTCAGTGTTAGATGGAAAAACACAAGTTCATGAATTAAAAGTAGCAGCTGAAAAAGAAATTATGGCAGCTAAAAATGAAATGTTGGAAGTTGAAAAACAATTAAACCGACGCGAAGGTGATATTGAATTGCGTGAGAAATCACTAAAGAAAAAAGAAGATGAAAGTGATCGATTACAGCAAAATTTAAACCAAAAGTTAATGAAACTAGAAGAAAAAGAAGTAGAAGTAAATGAAGCTTTAAGCAAAAAAACAGAAGAATTAGAGCGTGTTGCTAACTTAAGTAGTGCTCAGGCAAAAGAAGAATTGTTTGAAGTTGTAAAACTTAAAATGAGTAATGAAGTAAGTGCATATATTAAAGAAGCGGAAGAAGATGCTAAAAAACAAGCAAAAGAAAAAGCTAAAAATATAATTGCTCATGCAATTCAAGGAATTGTACATGATGAAGTAATGGATCGTACAGTAAGTGTTATTTCTTTACCGAGTGATGAGATGAAAGGTCGTATTATTGGTAAAGAAGGACGTAATATTAAAACATTTGAAAAAATAACAGGGGTTGATGTAATTATTGATGATACTCCAGAAACATTAGTTTTATCTTGTTTTAATCCAATTCGTCGTGAAGTTGCAAAATTGGCATTAGAGATTTTAGTAGCAGATGGAAGAATTCAACCTGGTCGTATTGAAGAAGTAGTGGAACGAGTAGAGCGTGAATTAGATGAACAGATTTTAAAAACAGGAGAAGAAACAGCATTTAAACTTCGATTAGGTAAAATGCCTACAGAATTATTAAGATTAATTGGACGTTTAAAATACCGTTATTCTTATGGTCAAAATGCATTACAGCACAGTATTGAAGTTGCAGAATTTACAGGAGTAATGGCTGCAGAATTAGGATTAAATCAAACTTTAGCAAAACGAGCTGGATTATTACATGATATTGGAAAAGCTTTAGACTTTGAACAAGATGGAACACATACAGAATTAGGATATAAAGTGTGTAAAAAATTAGGTGAACACCCAATTGTATTAAATGGAATTTTAGCACACCATGATATTGAACCTCCAATTCATTTAATTTCAAACTTAGTTTGTGCTGCTGATGTATTATCTGCTGCTAGACCAGGTGCTAGAAGAGAAACGATGCAGAGTTATGTAGAACGATTAGAGGCATTAGAAGAAATTTCGACTTCATTTGAAGGAGTAAAACAAGCTTACGCAATTCAATCAGGTAAAGAATTAAGAGTTATGGTTGTTCCTAGTGAAGTAGATGATTTAAAATCATTTGAAATTGCAAGAGGAATTAAAGAAAGAATTGAAAACGAATTAACTTATCCAGGTAATATTAAAATTAATGTGATTCGTGAAGTTCGTGCAATTGAAATTGCAAAATAATGATTCGTATCTTGTATTTAGGAGATATTGTTGGGAGTAGTGGAAGACGTGTAATTAAGCAACAATTAGCTCGTTTAAAACAACAGTATCATATTGATGTAACTATTGCGAATGCAGAAAATGCAGCACATGGAAAAGGAATTACTAAAAAAATTTATTACCAATTATGCGATATGGGAATAGACTATTTTTCAATGGGAAATCATACTTTTGCGAAGAAAGATATTTATGATTTATTACCAAATATTCATAATATGGTTGTTCCTGCTAATATGGGTGAAGAAATAGGAGTACATACGATTTGTTTTGAATGTAAAGGTAAAAAGATAGCACTGTCTAACTTATTAACTGAAGTATTTATGTATGGAGTAACACAATCTCCTTTTGAAATGATGAGTGAAATTCTTGATCAAATAGATTGTGATATTCATATTGTGGATATTCATGGTGAAGCTACAAGTGAAAAAATTGCATTTTTATATGCTTTTAAAGATAAACTTTCATTGATTGTTGGAACACATACACATGTTCAAACAGCAGATGAAAAAATAGTGGATGGATGTGGGTATATCACAGATTTAGGAATGTGTGGTACATATCATAGTATTTTAGGAAGAGATATTGATGAAATTCTTGCTCGTTTTTTAGGGCAAGAAAAAAGACCGTATAAAATTGCAGAAGGGCAAGCGATTTTACATGGGATAGTAGTTGAAATAGATGAAAATACAAATCGATGTCATTCAATTCAAAGAATTCAAATTATGGAAGAATAAAAGAGTGATAATCACTCTTTTTTTAAAAAATGGAGGAATATATGATTCATCACATTGAAATTTATGTTGAAAATTTAGAAGAATCTAAAAAGTTTTATAATCTTTTTTTACCTTTATTGGGATATGAATTATTTCAAAATTGGGATCAAGGATTTAGTTATAGATATCAAGAAACTTATATTGTTTTTGTACAAGTAGAGGAGAAATATAAAGATTCTAAATATCATCGAAAACATATTGGTATTAATCATCTTGCATTTAAATGTTTTGATAAAGAAATTTTTGAAAAAATTAGAACAATTTTACAGCAAGAAAAAATTCAATTTTTATATGAGGATAAGTATCCTTTTGCGGGTGGAAAAAATCATTATGCATTTTATTTTGAGGATGTAATGCGTTTAAAACTAGAAATTGTTTTGGAAGTGAAAGAAGATGAATAAAACTGCTCTTGCTATTAGGATGTTAGAATTATTATATTCTTATGGAAAATTGGGACGAAAAGAGCTCGCAGAAATATTGGAAACAACACCTAGAAAAATAGTAGATTTAAAAAATGAATTAGAAACGGCGGGGTATCATATTGAATCTACTACAGGAAAACATGGAGGATATCGTTTAAAGGATCGATTAATTTTACCAACGTTAAATTTAAGTGAAAATCAGAAGAAGTCCGTAATTCATGCTTATGATTATTTAAAAATGAAAAAAGATTTTTTATATCATAGGGAATTAAATGAAGTGATTGAAAAAATTAAAATTGTTTCAAATACGGATTATTATGATACATCGATTATTTATCAAAATGAGGGAACTAATGATGAATTTGTGAAGGGAATGATAGAAAAAATAGAATCTTGTATTCAAAATAAGTTACGAATTCAATTAGAATATATTGGTTTATCTTCTCAAGAAATAAAGCCTTATACGATAGAACCATATTGGGTAGTGTATTATGAAAATGCATTTTATTTAATAGGTTATGAGATTTATAAACAAGGATTTAGAATGTTTAAATTAGTAAAACAAAGATTAAAGGCAATTCATTTTTTACAAGAAAGA
>JBHALC010000088.1:0-2663 GCA_041827565.1 Erysipelotrichaceae bacterium | reverse complement strand
TTTATTTTTATAACTAATTGCAAAATTTGCAATAAAAGAAGATAATAAATAGAAAATTAGAATCATAAAATCACCTAATTATTATAGGTAGATAAATTTAATTTTTCCTAAATAATTAAAATTGAGTTTCTTTTTATATTTATATTATAATGATTGAGGAGGAAAAAATATGAAAACTTATGTAATAGATTTAGATGGTACAATGTATCATGGCGATAAAAATATTGATGGAGCAAGAGAATTTATTGCTTATCTACAAGAAAATAATTTACCATATATCTTTTTAACTAATAATGCCACAAGAACAAAAACACAAAATAAACAGCATATGTTAGATTTAGGTTTTAAAAATATTAAGGAAGAAGATTTCTTTACTTCTAGTATGGCGGCAGCTTTATATATGAAAAAGAATAGTGATAAAAGAAATGCATTTGTGATTGGACAAGATGGACTAATTGAAGCATTAAAAGAAAATGGATTTAATATCACAAATGAAAATGTAGATTATGTATTTGTGGGATTAGAGTTTAATGCTAATTATAGTAAATATAGTGAAGCTTTACATTATTTAATTAATGGTGCTAAATTAATTGCCACAAATAAGGATCGTCGTTTACCAAGTGGAGATACATTTAGAATTGGAAATGGAGCAGTGGTTGCAATGTTGGAATATGCAAGTGGACAAGAGGCATTTGTGGCTGGGAAACCATATGAACCAATTTTAAATGAAGTATTAGCATATAAAGGATTAAATTTAAATGATATTATTTTAGTTGGGGATAACTTAGAAACAGATATTGCTCTAGGATACTATAAAAATGTGGAAACGATTTTTGTGACTACTGGTGTGCATAATGAATCAGATTGTGAACGATTAAATATTTATCCCACACATACAATTAAATCGTTAAATGAACTAATAAAATAAAGGTGTATACCCATTAGGGGATACACCTTTATTTATAGTTATAGCAATCTTTGATATTAGCGTTTTTCTTAAGTTTTTCAAATAATTCAATTAAACGGATGGATTCATTTAATTCTTGATCTAGTTGGTTAAAATGATTGATAAAATGTTTAATCTCATAATGATAAATTGAATGTTCTAGAGTAATTGGAATCGTTTGAATTTCTTGATTGATTCTAATTTCTAAATTTTTAGCGTTTTGAACTACATTATCTAGATATAAATGTCCATTGTCTCCCTGTATTAATACGAAGTTTTTAGAAGAACAATCTTTTGCACAAGTAAAAGAAGCAATAAAATCATCATATTTTAATATTCCTACTCCAGATAAATCCACTCCATACGAATTGATATTTCCTATATACTGTGCTTCATTAGGAAACCCAAACAATTCAGTTAAAAAAGATAGATTATAAATACCTAAATCTGCTAAAGTTCCTCCTGAGAATTCAGCTTTGAATACATTAGCAATATGAATATTATTAATATAATCCGGATATTTTGATGAATATTGTGAGAAATTAATAATCACATTTTTAATTTTTCCAATTTTAGATAAAGATTCTTTTATAATTTGATTAGTAGGAAGATATTTACTTGGAATTGCTTCAAATAAATTTAAATTTTTTTCTTTTGCAATCTCTTTTAATTCTTCTAGTTCAGCTAAATTAGTTGTAAAAGGTTTTTCACAAATTACATGTTTATTATGCAATAATGCGAGTTTAGCTTGTGTATAGTGTAAAGAATTTACAGATGCAATATATACAGTGTTAATATCAGATTGCATCATTGATTCTAAATGATCATAGGCAAATTTAATATTAAATTTTTCTTTTAATTGATTTGCCTTTGTAATATCTCGAGAATAACATGCTGTTAATTCAATTTCATTAAATTTACTCATTTCTGTTAATACAGTAGCAACAATAGAGCCACTTCCAATTATTCCCATTTTAATCATAGTATCACCTCATTTATATTATATCATATTAATGCATTATTTGAGTATCAAAATAATTGATTTGAGAATCTAAGTTATGATATAATTAATTAGAATATAAAACTATATTCCAGAACGAAAGAATAAGGAGATTATATGAAAAAAGGGAAGATATTATTTTAAAAGATGATAAAAATAATATCTTAAGTCAAACAGATAAAGAAAATGCAACCGAATTAAAAGTGCAAGCTGGAGAATATATTAGAGTAGATGCTGAGGTATTACCAGTAAAAGCTTCATCTAAAGTAGTAGTAATTGAAGAAGTGGATGGAGATAAAGACTCAGTTCAAATTGCATACGATGGACATATTAAAGGGTTAAAAGCAGGTAATGTATTACTTAGAGCAGTTGTTGTGAAAAGAGATAATACAGGTGCAATTACTGGAAAAATTGAAAAATACTTTAGAGTAGTAGTTCAATAGTTAATAAAAGAGTTTATGTAAAAATAAGCTCTTTTTTTAATACCCTTCTTGACATATATATGATAAAATTGATATCGGATTTAAAGTTGAAAAAATTAACTAGATGCCATAATATTATAAAAATTTAGTGGAGGATAAAAATGTGTAATAATTCAAATCAAATAGAAGCAACTGAAGAAGAAATTAATAATTGCTTTACAGAACTTTGTGACTTAAATTTAAAACATGGAGATATTAGAAAAAGTATTGATAAACTATCTAGAAATTTAAATAA
>JBHALC010000087.1:0-6627 GCA_041827565.1 Erysipelotrichaceae bacterium | reverse complement strand
CAAAACATTTAATTTAACTGGCGGTCCGGACGGGAATCGAACCCGCGATCTCCTCCGTGACAGGGAGGCATGTTAACCGCTACACCACCGGACCAGTATATTTTTTGAATGGCGGAGAAAGAGGGATTCGAACCCTCGCGCCGGTTTCCCGACCTATACCCTTAGCAGGGGCACCTCTTCGGCCTCTTGAGTATTTCTCCAACAATGCTATAATATAATATCACAATATGAATATGTTGTCAATAATTATGATAAAAACGATAGTAGACTACAAAATTACAATAAATTGTGATATAATATTTATATTAAAATAGAGGTGTTTATGATTGAAATTAGTGTACAAAAATTAGCTGAAATATTAGGTGGACAGCTATATATTCAAAATGAAGTTATAGATATTTTAGGGATATCTACAGACTCACGAACAATTACAGAAACCAATTTATATATTCCTTTAGTAGGAGCAAGGTTTGATGGGCATGATTTTATTCATGCTGTAAAAGAAAAAGGCGTAAAAATTGCATTATGGAGTAGAGAAGAGCTACCACAAGATATAAATATTATTAAAGTAGAGAATACTTTAAAAGCATTGCAAGACTTAGCCAAATATTATCTACAAAAGATTAATCCAAAAGTTATTGCAGTAACAGGCTCAAATGGAAAAACATCAATTAAGGATATTTTATATAATATTTTGCAGTCTAAATATATTGTTTCTGCAACAAAAGGAAATTTTAATAATGAAATAGGGTTACCACTAACTATTTTAGGAATGAGTGAGAAAACACAAGTTGCAATTTTAGAAATGGGAATGGAAGGATTTAATGAAATTAATGTATTAAGTCATATTGCTAAACCGGATATTGCAATTATTTCTAATATTGGTACAGCACATATTAAAGAATTAGGAAGTAGAGAAAATATTGCAAAAGCAAAATTAGAAATTTTAGAAGGATTGAAGGAAAATGGATTGTTTGTAGTGAATGAGAATGAAAATTTATTACTAAATCAATACCATAATACAAAATATTTTAATCCTGATAAAATAGTTAATTTCACACAAGACCAAAATGGAATTTCATTTTCTTATGAAGGGATAAGCTATCAAGCTAATTTATTAGGTAAACATCAAGTTGAAAATATATTAGCTAGTTTGATTGTTGCAGAAGAAATGGGAGTTGATACAGAATTGATACTAAAATCTTTAAAAAATTTAAATATGACTAAGATGAGAAATGATTTTTATGAATTTAAAGATGTATTTATTTTAGATGATTCATATAAATCGAATCCTGAAAGTGTTAAAGCAGCATTAACAACATTGTCTTATTTTGAAGGTAGAAAAGTAGTAGTGTTAGCAGATATGCTAGATTTAGGGGAAAAAGAAGTAGAGTATCATCAAGAATTAGGTAAATCTTTATCTGATTTTGGTATTTCTAAAGCATATTTTTATGGTCCTTTATCAAAACATAGTTATGAATATTCTAAAGTTGATGCAAAATATTATGAAGACAAATTTGAATTGGCAAAAGATTTAGCACATGAAAAACAGTGTGTGATATTATTTAAAGCTTCTCGAGGCTTGAAAATGGAAGAAGTAATAGAACAGTTTAAGGAGATGAGAAAATGAAAAAAATAGCAATTGTATTTGGTGGAGAATCAAGTGAATATCCAGTTTCATTACATTCAGCAGCTTCAGTAATTAAAGAAATTGATCTTAATCTTTATCAGTTAACTTTAATTGGGATTACTAAAGAGGGTGATTGGAAAAAGTTTAATGGTACAGTTGAAGAAATTGATAATGATACTTGGTTTTTAGGTGATACAGAAGAAGTAGATATACGTTTTGGGAAAAATGGTGGATTATTTGTGGGGAAAGAAAAATTAGATATTGAAGTGATTTTCCCAATATTACATGGTAAGAATGGTGAAGATGGAACAATTCAAGGTGTATTTGAAATGGCACATTTAAACTATATTGGATGTAATGTAATTTCGAGTGCGATGTGTTTGGATAAAGAAGTTACACATATTTTATGTGAAAACGCTGGTATTAAAATGGCGAAGTATATTTCTTTAAAGAAAACAGAAGATAGAAATCAAGCAATTAAATTTGTGGAATCATCTTTTAAATTTCCAGTATTTGTGAAACCAAGTAATGTTGGTTCTTCATTTGGAATTACTAAAGTAAAAAATATTCAAGATTTATCTAGTGCGATTGATTTTGCCTTTGAGTATGATTATAAATTACTAATTGAAGAGGGAATTGAAGGTTTTGAAATTGGATGTGCTGTTTTAGGAAATCATGATTTAGTCATTGGTGAAGTGGATCAAGTAGAAACTGAAAATGATTTCTTTGATTATGAAGGAAAATATAATTTAAAAAATACTTGGATTCATTGTCCAGCTAAGATTAGTGATGAACTAAAAAATAAAGCAAAAGAAAATGCTCGTAAAATTTATGATGTGATGCAGTGTAGTGGGTTAGCTCGTGTTGATATGTTTGTGGATGAAAATCAAGAACTTATTTTTAATGAAATTAACACTTTACCAGGATTTACTAGTGCTTCTCGTTATCCAACCATGATGAAAAAAATTGGAATTTCATATGCAGACTTAATTGCAAAATTATATGATTTTGCAATTGAAAAACATGGAAAATAGATGTTATTGTGAGATTAGTCGTTCAGCAATCTCACACAATATTAAATTAATTCAAAATTTGATTCCAAATACTACAAAAGTTCTTGGAATCGTAAAAGCAAATGGATATGGAATAGGATATGAAGAATTAGCCAAAGCATTACAGAAATGTGGTGTAGAGATTTTTGCTGTAGCAAGTTTAAAAGAAGCAATTGAACTTAGAGAATTAGACTTTAAAGAGGATATTTTAATTTTAGGTCATACGGCAACTAAAGATATCCCTTTATTAAAAAAGTATGATTTAATTCAAAGTGTGTTTTCGTATCAACATGCAGTAGCATTAAGTGCTTATGCAGTGCGCACGCATATTAAATTAGATACAGGTATGTCTAGGATGGGGGTAGTGTATCAAAAAAATGATAAGCGATTAGAAGAATTGATTCAAATTACTAAAGTATTAGACAATATAGAAGGAATTTTTACTCATTTTTCAGTTTCAGATAGTGATAATATTGATGATATCCAATTTAGTTTAAATCAAATTCAGTTATTTGATGAGTGTGTAGCATTGTTGGAAAAACAGGGGATCTTATTTAAATATAAGCATGTTGCGAATAGTTATGGAATTATTAATTTTCCTGAATTAAATTATGATTTTGTGCGTCCAGGAATTTTATTGCTGGGAGCTCATTCTAGTTATGATAGTTTTCAAAAAAATAAGCTTGATTTTAAAGCTGTTTTGACTTGGAAATGTCGAATAGGATTAATTAAGGAAATAAAAAAAGGAACACCGATATCTTATGGACGAACAAAAATTGTGGATAAAGATATGAAAGTAGCCACAATTACTTGTGGTTATGCTGATGGTTATCCTAGAGAATTATCGAATCGTGGACAAGTATTGATTAATGGGGTTTATTGCAATATTTTAGGTAGAGTTTGTATGGATCAGATGATTGTGGATATAACAGATGTAGATGCTTCAATTGATGATGAAGTAATTTTAGTTGGGAAAAGTGGTACAAAGGAAATCCGTATGGAAGATTTGGCTCGTTGGTGTGATACAATCACAAATGATTTATTTTGCCGTATTTCTTCGCGTGTAGAGAGGGTGTATTATGATTAAAAAAATAGGATTGATTTTATTAGTATTTATATTGGCTGCTTGTCAAAAAAGCTTAAAAACACCAGAAAATAAAACAAAATTAATTAGTGAATTTTCTGATACTTTAAAAAAAGGTGATTTTGATAAATTAAGTAGTTTAGTAAATGTGGACACTAAAATTAGTGTTCCTAATCCAGATAAAATTGATGAAAAGGCATTTATTGAATCGATTTATTCAGATTTAGAAATGACATTAGAATCACAAAAAGATAGTGATTATGTTATAGTAAAAAATTACGATATGAATCAATTAATTAAAGAAGCTAAAACTTCAATTATTACAATTGAAGGGAGAGATACAACTCGTAATGCGATTAGCGAAGATGAGAAAAAAGTTCAATATTTAAAAAGAATAGAAGAAGTAAAAAAATCAATTTCTAAGACAGAGATAAAATTAAAAGTAGAATTTGTGGAAGAAGATGAAAAATTGAAATTAAATTTTGAAGATAAAGAAACTTTAAAATTATTTAATGCAAGTTTAGGGATAAAATAATGAAGAAAATAAAAATAGATGGAATAGAATCTAGTTGGATTGTGAGTAAAGATGTTGAATTTATAGGAAAAAAATTACTAGAAGGAAAAGTAGTTGCCTTTCCTACAGATACGGTATATGGATTAGCGTGTGTTTTTGATGATGAACAAGCAATTCAAAAAATCAAAGATATTAAAGGAAGAGATGAGAATAAGCCTTTACCGATGATGGTTAATCATTATAAAAAATTAATTGGGATAGCAAACTTAAATGAAATGGAGGAAAGAATTTTTCAAAGTCTGACTCCTGGTGCATTAACATTAATTTTAAATAAAGATACTAAATTAGCTGAATATGTGAATAATGGTTTTGATACAATAGGAGTTCGTATTCCTAATGATACTTTTATTTTAGAATTAATAGAGTATGTTGGAAAACCATTATTAGTTACAAGTGCTAATCGTAGTAATCAGCCTACTGGAACTACTTTATTAGAGGTATTAAACCAAATTCCCAATGAAATAGATTATGTTGTAGAGGGTGAATGTAGTAGTTTAATTTCGTCTACAATAATTGATGCAAGAAATGGAATTAAAGTAATTCGTGAAGGTGAAATAAAATTAGAAAAAATTAGGGAGGTGTTAAAATGAAAATCGCTATTGGTGGTGATCATGGTAGTGTTGAATATAAAAGTGCGATTAAAACGCTGTTAAAAGGAATGGGACATAGTGTCAAAGACTACGGTACTTTTTCGAATGAATCTTGTGATTATTCTGACTTTGCGTATTTAGCAGCTAAATCGGTTGCTGATAAAGAAAATGATCGTGCGATTGTAATCTGTAGTACAGGAATCGGTGTAAGCATTTCAGCCAATAAAGTGGATGGAGTTCGATGTGCATTAGTTACAAGTACTTTACAGGCAAAACTTACAAGGGAGCACAACAATACAAATGCATTAGCGTTGGGAGTGTTTAATACAGATTTAGATACTGCACTTGAAATCACTAAAATATGGATAGGTACACAATTCTCAAATGATGAGCGTCATGTTCGTCGTATTGCTAAAATAGATGCATTAGGAAAAGATTATTTTTTACTTAATGCAAATCAATTTGTGGTAGGTGGATCTTTAAAAAATATAGAATATAGTGAATCAAATAATATGGCATATTATACTACTAATAATCCAAAAGGAGTTCATGAAAATCGTGAAAGACTTTATGACTATTTAAAACAAGATTTAAAAAAGGCAGTTTTTCCAAATCAAACTCACTCTAATCATGTTGTTAAAGTTACAAAAGAACATTTTGGTATGGGAAGTTTAAGTGATGAAAATGCAATTAAAGATTGTGATGCATTATATACTTTTGAAAAAGATGTAGTTTTAAATGTATTTCATGCTGACTGTGTTCCTTTATGGTTATATGATCCTACAACTAATTTAATTGCAGTTGCACATAATAGTGTTGAAGCAACAAGCAAAGGATTAACAACTAAATTAATTGAAACATTAATTGAAGAAGGAATGGATGTTAAAAATTTAGTTTGCTTTATTGGGGCTGGAATTTCTAAATATACAATTTATGATCGTAAATTTGATGTTGAAGTAGAAGAGGTAATTCATTTAGCAACAGTAGTTGAAAGACAATTACAAAAATTTGGAATTACAAATATAACGAGAGTTAATGCAAATACTGATACTGATCCACAATATTTCTCACATCATTTAAAAGAAAGTGGAAGGCATATTTCCTTCATTTATCGTAAATAATTATGAAGTTAGAAAAATTTTATTTACTGCAAGAAAAATTGGATAATCATATTTTTGAGAATAAAAATAAAAATCGTCCAGAAACTTTAAATGCTCGTATTTTAGCGGCTACAATTGAATTAGCTGAAATTGCGAATGAAGTAAAAAGTTTTAAATTTTGGAGTAATAAAGGGATAGATCGTGAAAAGGCGATTGAAGAATATGTGGATGTATTACACTTTTTACTTTCAATTGGAATTGATTTGAATCATCGTTTAGAGGAAAGTGCTTTTTTAGAAATAAATCTTGATTTTACAGATTTATTCTTAAAATTATTTGATTTATTTTCTCATTTAAACCAAAACACAACAAAAGAAAGTTATGAACAGGTTATGCTATATTTCTTTACTTTAGCTAAAAAATTAGAAATTAGTGATGAATTAATTGAATCACAATATTTAAGAAAACATGAGATTAACTATGAAAGGCAAAGAAATGGATATTAAGTATCGAGCTAATATTTTACATAAAATGTTGTTATTAATTACAATAAATTTATTTGGTATTACAATCGTTCAATTCGCAAATATATTGAAT
>JBHALC010000086.1:0-7731 GCA_041827565.1 Erysipelotrichaceae bacterium | reverse complement strand
TGTCCGATGATAAAATCGGTAACGATTATTATATCAATCTCGGAATGACCGTAAACGGAAAAAATGGGAATTATCAAATCTGGGCTTTGGAGTACACGCACCAATACCACGATTATAAAGACCCAATTTTATTCCATTACAAGCAGGCATAAACTTATTAAGAATCCCTTTTAATAACTTCATCAATAATTTCCTCTTGTAATTTAAACATTTCTAATTCATCTTCTTTTTCAATATGATCATATCCTAAAAGATGAAGTAATCCATGCCCAAATAAAAATCCAAGCTCACGATCCTCACTATGACCATATTCTAAAGCTTGTGATTTAATCGCTTCAACATTAATAAAAATGTCACCTAATTCATTTCCTAATTCATCATTTTCATATAAATCTCCAGAATCTTTCAAAGCAAATGATATTACATCTGTTGGACGATCTATTCCACGATAATTCAAATTAATTTCATGTATTTCATTTGGTTTTTGAAAAATAATTGATACACAATAATCTAATTTTAAAGATAATTTTTCTTCAGTTTTACTTGCAATATCCTCAATAATTTTCAACTGTTTTGGACTCAATGAAAAAGCTGTTTCATTTACAATATTTATTTCCATTTTATTCACCTTCTTACACTTAATTATAACATAAAATCCATGCTTTTTAAAGTATTTATTTCTTATAAATTTATAATCAAATTCTATTAATTTATTTTTAACCCATTTTATGATATAATTCTATTGTTATGGAGGATTTATATGCTAAATTTATTAGTTGTGAACGACTTACCTAGTTTTGGTAAAGTTGCATTAAGTGCAATATTTCCAATTACAAGCAGTCTGGGAGTAGAAACAAATATTTTACCTACTGTACTACTTTCATCACATACAGGTTTTGAATCTTTTTATAAAAAAGATTTAACACTTGAAATGATTGAAATATTACAACAATTTCAAAATATGAAGTTATCATTTAATACAATTTTAACTGGCTATTTTTACGATGAAAATCAAATTAATTTATTTTTAGAACATATTCCTCAATACGAAAGACTAATTGTGGATCCAATTTTTGCAGATCATGGAAAATTATATCGTGGATTTAATCAAACTTATCCTAAAAGAATGCTTGAGCTTTGTAAAAAAGCAGATATTATTATTCCAAATTTAAGTGAAGCTTGTTTTTTAGCTGATATTCCTTATTTAAATTCTTATACTTATCAAGATATTACTAATTTACTTTATCAACTAAGAAATTTAGGATGTTCTGATATTTTAATAACTGGAATTGAATTTGATAATAAAATTGGAATTATGTTTTATATCAATAATGAAATAGGATATATATCTTATCCTAAAATAAATTCTAATTTTTTTGGTAGTGGAGATATATTAGCAGCATTAATCACCGCCCTAATAATTAAAAATCATTCTATCAAAGATAGCATTAAAATCAGCTTAAAATTTTTAAATCAATGTTTAATTGACACCATAAATTCTAATAGAGATATTAAATATGGTATTTTATTTGAAAAAAATCTAAACATATTACATGGGGGGTCTATATGAATAACACAAACAAAAAACTAACTTATACTGCTTTATTTGCAATTATTATCTTCTTAGGTACTAGCTTTTTAAAAGTTGAATTAGCTCCTAGAGTTATGGTGCATTTAGGAAATGCATTAGTTGTATTATCATTTTTCAGCCTTAAATATAAGCATGCAATTTTAGCAGCAACCGTTGGATTAGGTATATTTGATATTATGCATGGTTACATTTCTTCAATCCACTTCACAATTTTAGAATCAATTCTTGTAATTATTGTATTACATATTGCGCATAAATTAATAAAAGAAAAAATGAATATTTCTACCGTGCTTTTATTATCAATATTAGCTAGTTTAGTAAAAATTATCATTATTTTCACTCGAAGATTTATTCAATATTATATTACTCTTTCACCTGAACTAGCATTACCTACTACGCTTTCAAAAATGCCTAATACACTAATTACTGCTTTATTTACAGCAGTTGTTACTCCACTTTTATATGCTCAAATTAAAAAATGGATTTTAAATATTAGAGGTGAATTTTAAACATGTTTAACAATGTAATCATTACGGGTGCTAGCGATGGATTAGGTAAAGCTATTGCATTAGGATTAAGTAAAAAGAATATTAAGAATTTAATTTTAACAGGAAGAAATATTGAAAAATTAATCCAAACCAAAAACGAAATCAAAAATAAAAACATAAATGTTGAGATTTATGCTTTTGACTTAGGAAATATTAAAGAAACAACCAAATTTATACAAAATATTCTTATAAAATATCAATATATTGACTGTTTAATCAACAATGCAGGTTTAAATACAAATAAATCTTTAATTGATAATTTGGATATTGATGAATTTTCTTATATGATGAATGCAAATTGTATCGCTCCTACACTTTTAATGAAAGAAGTTATTCCATCTATGCGACAAAACAAAAAAGGAATAATTATCAATATTTTATCTAGTGTTTGTATGCATGATATACCTGAATTTTGTGGATATGCTGCTAGTAAAAATGCCTTCAAATCAATTAATAATACTACAAGAAAATCTGTTAAAAATGACAACATAAATATCATTGCCGTCTATCCAGGAGGAATTGATTCTAACTTTAGAGAAGAAAACCGTCCTTTATATTTAAAACCAAATGAACTTGCAGAAGTTATTATTCGTAATCTAGAATTACCAAAAAACATGTTGCTACAAGAATTATTAATCAGACCAATTGTAGAGGATAACTACTAAAAAATGCTCGTAAATACGAGCATTTTTATTATATTGTTGTAATTTCTTTTGATTTTTCAGCTACGATTGTATCAATTTTTTTAACAAATTCATCTGTTAATTTTTGTACTTTTTCTTGTCCATTTTTACTTTGATCTTCAGTAAACTCTTTATTTTTCTTAATTGCATCATTTCCATCTCTTCTAACATTACGAATTGCAACTTTTGCTTCTTCTCCATATTTATGAGCAACTTTTGCATATTCTTGTCTTCTTTCTTGTGTTAGAGGTGGAATATTAATTCTGATTAATTCTCCGTCATTTTGAACATTAAATCCTAAATCTGCTTGCAAAATTGCTTTTTCAATATCTTTAATAATTGAACGGTCAAATGGTTTAATTACTAATTGTCTTCCTTCAGAAACAGAAATTGAAGCCACTTGATTTATTGGCATTTCTGATCCATAGTACTCAACATTTACTTTTTCTAGTAATAAAGGAGTAGCTCTACCTGTATTAATTGTTGCTAAAGCCCCTTTTAAGCTTTCAATTCCTTTTTCCATTTTTTCTTGTACTTGTTTTAAAATTGTTTCCATATCATTATTTCTCCTTACTAACTATTGTTCCATCTACTTCTTGTTTTACTGCTTTTAAAATATTTCCAGCTTCATTCATATTAAATACAACTAAATCAATGTCATTATCCATACACATTGTTGTTGCTGTGTGATCCATTACCATTAATTGACGATTAATTAATTCTAAATATGAGATATTATCAAATCGTTTTGCATCAGGATTCGTTTTTGGATCACTGTCATATACACCATCTACTCCATTTTTAGCCATCAAAATCACATCTGCTTTAATTTCACTAGCACGAAGTGCTGCTGTTGTATCTGTTGAAAAATAAGGCGATCCTGTACCAGCTCCAAATACTAATACTCTTCCTTTTTCTAAATGACGCTTAGCTCTCCTTACAATATATGGTTCAGCTACTTGTGCCATATTTACAGCAGTCATTACACGAGTTGGAACATCAACATTTTCTAATGCACCTTGAACTGCTAAAGCATTAATCACTGTAGCAAGCATTCCCATATAATCACCTTGTACACGGTCAATCCCAATAGATTCAGCCATTTTACCACGAATAAAATTACCTCCACCAACTACAATCGCTATTTCAACTCCTAATTCATGAATTTGCTTAATCTCATTGGCTAAAGTTGAAAGTACATTTTCATCAAATACACTTTTAGTTGAACTTAATGCTTCACCACTTAACTTTAGTAAAATTCTTTTATACATAATGAGTTCTCCTTCTTACAATTATATTATACAATAATTTAACACTATTTTTCAAATAATTACTAAAAAAGTCGTACTAAGTACGACTTTAATTTATTTACCAAATGCTTGTTGCATTACTTCTTCAGCAAAGTTTGTTTCGTTTTTCTCGATTCCTTCTCCAGTAGCATAGCGAACAAATTTAACTACAGCATTTTCTGCATTTTTCACATATTCACCAACTTTTAAATCTGGGTTTTTGAAGTATACTTGTTCAACTAAACATACATCTTTTAATTGTTTTGATAAACGACCTTCAACAATACCTTGAATCATTTTTTCAGGTTTACCAGCCATTGTTTCATCATTTTGAATGTTAGCTAATAAAATGTGTTTTTCGTGGTTGATGTAGTCTTCACTTACTTCATCACGAGATACGAATTCTGGAGACATTGAAGCAACTTGCATTGCAACATCTTTTCCTAACTCATCATTAGATTTTTCTAATAATACGATAGCTGAAATTTTTCCACCCATGTGAACATAAGCTCCGAATCCTTGTTCAGCTGTTTTTTCGATTAACTCGAAACGACGGAAAGTAATTTTTTCTCCAATAGTTGCTGAAGCTTCTGTAATTATAGTTCCTAATGTACTTCCATTTACACTTACTTCTAAAGCAGCTTCTAAGTTTGCAGGTTTATTTGCCAATAAAGCATTTCCTACAGTATCTAATAATTGCAAGAATTGTTCGTTTTTAGCAACAAAATCTGTTTCTGAGTTTACCTCAAAAATTACAGCTGTATTCCCTTCAACTTGTGCTCTTGTTAATCCTTCAGCAGCAACACGTCCAGATTTTTTCTCAGCTTTTGCAATTCCTTTTTCACGTAAATAATCAATTGCTTTTGCAATATCACCATTTACTTCTTCAAGTGCTTTTTTGCAATCCATCATTCCAGCACCTGTTTTTTCTCTTAATTCTTTAACTAATTGTGCAGTAATTGCCATAATTTATAACCTCCTATTATATAATTATTTTGCTTCTTCAGCTACAACTTCTTCTACTTTTACTTCTTCAGTATTAGTATTTTCATCTTTTCTAACAAATGGACGGTTTCCTTTTGGTCTTCTTCCATTTGCGTTTTCTTGAGCACGACGGTTTTTTAATGCTTCTTGTTTAGCACGACGACGTTTTTCACTTTCAGCATTTTGCTCATCTACATTAACAATAACATCACTCATTGTTACATCTTCTTCTTCTAATTGGTGAGCAGCTAATAATAATCCACCTTTTGCTTCAACAATAGCATCAGCAAATAAAGTAATCATTAATTTAATAGCACGTAATGCATCATCATTTGAAGATACTGGGTAATCTACTAATGAAGGATCACAATTTGTATCTACTAATGCAAATACAGGAATTCCTAATTTTTTAGCTTCTGCTACTGCAATGTGTTCTTCAGTTGGATCAGTTACAAATACCGCATTTGGTAATTTTTTCATTTCTTTGATTCCACCTAAGAAGTTTTCTAATCTAGTTTTTTCTTTTCTTAATTGAGCTTGTTCTTTTTTAGGGTAAACTTCAATTCTTCCACTTTCTTCCATTTCTTCAATTTCAACTAAACGTTTAACACGTTTTTGAATTGTACGGAAGTTTGTTAATAATCCCCCTAACCATCTTTGGTTAACAAAGAATGATCCTGAACGATCTGCTTCTTCTTGGATAATTTGTTGAGCTTGTTTTTTAGTACCAACAAATAATACTTTTCCACCTTCTTCAGCGATTGCTTTTAAAGCGTTGTAAGCAACTTCTAATTGTTCTTGAGTTTTCTCAAGGTTAATAATGTATACTCCATTTCTTGAAGTATAAATGTTTGGTTTCATTTTAGGGTTCCATCTTCTAGTATTGTGCCCGTAATGAACTCCAGCTTCTAATAATTTCTTCATTGAAACAATTGACATATATATTTCCTCCTCCGTTTGTTCCTCCATCAGTTCGAACATTGTGACTAAAATAGCACGGAACAATGAATTCCTGATGTGTGAAGTGTGCAATTAGCACCGTAATAAATTATAACATATTTTATTATAAAAAACTATTATAAAGTATTAAAAAAAGAGATAAAATAAATTTATCTCTAAAATCATTATTTAATTACAAAATGTGCTACGAATACAGCTAATAACACTAACATTGCAGGTGTAAAGTTTTTCCATTTTCCTGATGCAGCAGATACAACTCCGTATGTAACAAATCCTGCAGCAATTCCATCTGCAATAGAGTATGTTAATGTCATAAAGATTAATGTCATAAATACTGGTGTACTAATTTCAAAATTAGAGAAGTCAATTTCTGCTAAGTGTGAAATCATTAAAATTCCAACTACAATTAGTGCAGGAGCTGTAACTGGTGATAAGAATGCACTCCCTACTGGAATTGATCCAACAACATTAATTAATGGAGCAAACAGTACTGATAATAAGAATAATACCCCTGTTGTAACAGCTGTAAGTCCTGTTTTTCCTCCAACTGATACTCCACTTGTACTCTCAACAAAACTTGTAACTGTTGAAGTCCCAACTGCTGCTCCAATTACTGTTCCAATTGCATCTGCAGCTAATGCTTTTTCAACACCTTCTAATTCACCTTTATCATTCATAATTCCAATTGAGCTACATACCGCAACTAAAGTTCCAGTTGTATCAAAGAAGTCTACAAATAAGAAAGTGAAAATAATTACAACAATATCCACAATGGCATGTTTTGTGAATAATGTATTAAATCCTGAAAATGCAGCTCCAACTAATGAAGTATCAGGATTAAATGAAATTACTGCATTAGGTAATGATGGCATTCCAGAAACACCAGCTACTCCTAAAATAATTCCTGTAATTGCTGTAATTACAAGTCCATAGAACACAGCTGCTTTTACTTTACGAACTAATAAAGCTATTGTTACAAAAATTCCGAAAACTGCTAAAGCAACTGTAGGGTTTGCAAGTTTACCAATACCCACAAATGTTGATTGATTTGCCACAATAATACCTGCATTTTTTAATCCAATAAATGCAATAAAGAATCCAATTGCAGCACCAATTCCTAATTTAATATGTTTTGGAATCGCATTAATTACAGCTTGTCTAATCCCTAAAAGAGAAATTAATAAGAAAATAACTCCTGAGATCAATACTAGTGATAAAGCTTCTGCTCCAGTATACCCCTTCTCTAAAACTACAGTATACGCAAAGAATGCATTTACTCCCATACCTGGGGCTAATGCAACTGGATAGTTAGCCATTAATCCCATCAAGAAACATGCAATTGCACTTGCAACAGCTGTTGCAAAGAAAACACCTGTAAATCCTAATCCAGCATCATTTCCTAAAATTGTAGAGTTTACCCCTAAAATATATGCCATCGTTAGGAAAGTTGTTAAACCAGCTACTAATTCAGTACGAACAGTTGTATTTTTCTGGTTTAATTTAAATAATTTTTCCAACATATTTAAACCTCCTGTAATGTTGGTATTTTTTCAACTATCAAGGAATATAATTGAAAAAATACATTCATATAATAACATTGAAGATATACCTCATGCAATTATAACAAATGTATTTTATTAAAATAAATAAAATTTATTAATAACTACTTATTATTA
>JBHALC010000085.1:0-12152 GCA_041827565.1 Erysipelotrichaceae bacterium | reverse complement strand
ATATTTTGAAAAACCTAAAATAAAATTTTCGTATTTAAAAGGAAAGTGGGGAGTATGCTATACAAAGAAAAAAGAAGTAGGATTTAGTTACAAATTAATTCATACTTCAAAAGAATTTATTGATTATGTGATATTGCATGAATTAGCACATTTGGTTCATCCAAATCATTCAAAACACTTCTACTACTTTATTGAAAAATACATGCCGAATTATAAAAAAATCATTCAAAATGAGAAAACTATGATATAATAATAGAAAGGATGTGAGGAAGATGAGATATACAAAAGAAGATGTAAAACAGTCACTTAGAAAATTAGGATTGCGTAGTGGTATGAATATTGTATTAGATTTAGATGGTTCTTTTGAAGAGATAATTGGGGAAGAAAAAACAATATTAGACGCGATTATTGAAATTATTGGATATGAAGCAACATTATTGATTCCGAGTTTTACTCGTTATTTAGCACATCCAATTAGTAAAAATATGGAAATGGAATATGAATTATTAAAACAAGTGGACTATAGTTTTCCGCATTTTGACATCCGTAAGTCTTTACCAGAAACTACTGTTGCAAAGCAAATGATGGTGTATGAAGATTCACTTCGTTCGAATCATCCAATGTATTCATTTTTAGCTTGGGGAAAATATGCTCAAAGTGTTATTAGTCAACATCCACTTCATTTCGCTTTATCTAAGCATTCTCCAATTGGAAAAATGAAAGATTTAGGTGCATACTACTTAAATATTAACTTAAAAGAAAATGTATTTTTTGATTTTGTGGCAACAAGTACAAGAATTCAAAATATTAAAGTAAATGCTGTTCCGATTATTTATAAAGATCAAAGACAAGAAAAAGAATTATTAGAATATGATTTTAATACAAATGCCTATCGACATATTGAAAAATTAATGGAAAAAGAAAATTTAATTTTTACTAGCAAAATAGGAGGACATAAAATGACATTATGTTCAATGTTCAAAACTTATCCATTAATTCAATTATTACTCACAAAATAAAAAGCCTATTAAGGCTTTTTTTAGTTTAGTTGTGTTTTCAATACTTCCACAAATTCTTTTAAAAATTCAATTTGTTCGGGGTTAAAATTGTTGAACTCAAAAGAGTCGATATCTAAAACACCAAATAATTCATTTTCAATTATAATAGGTAACACGACTTCACTATTACTTGCACTATCACATGCGATATGTCCTTCAAATTCATGAACATTTTCAACATAAACTACTTCTTTTGTTGAGGCAGCTTTTCCACAAACTCCTTTATTTAGTGGGATTCTTGTACAAGCAGGCTTTCCTTGAAAAGGTCCAAGTACTAGTTGGTTTTCTTTAAATAAGTAAAACCCAACCCAATTTACATTTTTTAAAAATTGAAATAATAATGCACTCGCATTTGCAAGATTACAAATTACATCTTTTTCATCAAATATCAGTGCTTGTAGTTGGTTTAAAACTAATTCATAATCATCATCTTTATAAATTATTTCTTTAATCATTTTTCACCTCTAAATATTTTTTATAATAGCCCATAATTGTATCATGATTAAATGGTTCTTCACGATTCTCAATTTTTTTTCTTAATTCTTGTAAAGTTGTCTCCAATATTTTTTTTAAATCATCACTATAGTTCATTTTCTTTGCATGATCTTGATACTCGTATTCATCTAATACGTATATGTTATGATTGGCATCTACTTTAATATCTAAATCATAGTCAATATTTTTTAAAGCTTCTTCGTCAAAAATACTTGGAGAAGCAATATTACAGTAATAATGAATTCCATTATTACGAATCATGGCAATAATATTGTACCATTTATTTGGATAGAAAAAACAAATTGCAGGTTCTTTTGTAACCCATTTTCGAGAATTATAGTCAATCACTAAAGATTGATTTGTGACTAAAATAGATTCATCTTTATTTTCTTCAAGCACAAATGCATCAAACCAAGTACGATGTAATGAATGATCGTGCTTAAAACTTTGAATAAAGACTGTTTTATGTAAGTTTTTCATCAATTCACTTCCTTTAGCTAATATTATAACACAAATGATACAACGATACAAAACACTTCATTGTATGTTATAATATTATAAGCGAAAGGAGGATAAAAATGGAAGATACAAATTCGGTATTATCAAAAGATATTAAAAAATATCATAAATCATTTCATCATACGATTTATGTAATTATCATTTTTACAATTATTTTTGCTATATTAATTATGTATCAAATTTTTAATATTCAAATACTACACCAACAATATTATGAAAATATTTTAAACAATGCTCGACAAACCATTAATACATTGCCTCCAAGAGGACGCATATTTGATCGTAATGGTGAATTATTAGTTAGTAATGAACAAGATATTATTGCCCAGTATTATCCTACAAAAGATCTAAGTGACAAAGAAGAGTGGGAATTGGCTCATAAATTTTCCAAGCAATTTAATGTTGATTCTACTTTGACTTTAAGAGAAGCAAAAGATTTATATGTGTATTTAAACCAAAAAACAATTGTTGCAAGTAAATTAACGGATGAAGAAAAAAAAGATAAAAATTTAGATGATAGAGATATTGATAAATTAGTACTAGAAAGAATTACAGATGAAGAATTAAAAACTTTAACATTAGAAGATAAAAGTGCCTTTAGAGTTAAAATAGGGATGAACTATGCAACTAAATCACGATTTGGTGTAATTAAGCGAAATCTTACAAAAGAAGAGGTTGCATATTTAATTGAACATAAAGAAGAATATCCAGGATTTAGTGTGGAATTTGATTGGAAAAGAACTTATTTAAAAAATGATTTATTTAAAAGTGTTTTAGGAAATGTTTCTAATGAAATACAAGGTGTGCCAAAAGAAGAAAGTGAATATTTAAGTGCAAAAGGATATAACTTAAATGATCGTATTGGAATTTCAGGATTAGAAAAGCAATATGAATCATTACTTCGTGGTAGTGAAAATGTCTATGAGCTAAGTGTGGATCAAAATGGGGTGTTACATAAAGATACTGTAAGAGAAGGTCAAAATGGTAGTGATTTATATTTAACGATTGATTATCGATTACAAGAAAAATTAAATACAATTTTAGCAGAAGAATTGCAAAGTCAAAAAGTAAAAAGTGATAAATTGCAACATGCAATGGTTTCAATTATGGAAGTAGATAGTGGTGAGGTTTTAGGACTTGCTAGTCAATCATTTGATTATAATGATTCTAGTCGTACATCTTCATTTGATAGTGCTTCTTTAACTTATTTAAATGGTTTTTCACCAGGTTCTACAGTTAAGGGAGCAACGATTTATATGGGATTAGATACGGGTGTTGTTTATCCAGGAGAAGTAATATTAGATGCTCCCATTTATATTGCTGGAACACCAATGAAAAAATCATTTAATAATTTTGGTCCAATTAATGAGGTAGATGCTTTAAGAGTTTCAAGTAATGTGTATATGTTTCATATTGTAATGCGATTAGGTGGAGGAGTGTATATTCCAAATCAACCCTTAACTTTAAATAAAGATATTATCGAAAAAATGAGATATTATTATACTTCATTTGGACTAGGAGCTTATACGAATTTAGATGTACCAAATGAAGTATTAGGTTATACAGGAACAGCCAAAAATATCGGGAATTCTTTAGACTATGCGATTGGTCAATATGATGAAATTACACTAATTCAATTAGCACAATACGCTAATACTATTGCCACAAAAGGAATTAAATATCAGCCTTTTATTGTGAAGAAGGCATTAAGTCAAAACCGCATTTCTTATGAAAAACAGCCAACGGTATTAGGAATTGTTCCAGGTAATTTAGATTATTTAGATAATGTGAAACGAGGATTTATTGCAACGGGTAATAAATTTGATGGAAATCCTATTGCATTAAAAACAGGTACAGCCGATGTAGATAGCCATTATACATCGAATGCGATTGTAAGTTTTGCTCCAACGGATAAACCCAAAATTTCAATTGCCTGTGCAGTACCACATGCTGTAAACTTAAATACAACAAATGATACTAAAAACCCATGTCATTCAATTGTACAAAAAACATATGCAGCTTATAACGAGTTGTATCCAATTAAGTAGTGTAAAAACTACTTTTTTTACTGTCTTAAAATTGAAAAATGATGTTATATGCTTTATAATGAATTAGTTAAGAGAAGGTGAAAAAAATGAGTAAAGAAAAAATTATTAATTTAGCAGTTATTGCCCATGTAGATGCAGGAAAGAGTACATTAGTTGATGCGTTCTTAAATCAAGGTGGTGCATTTAGAAGTAATGAAGAAGTTGTAGATTGTGTAATGGATAGTAATGACTTAGAAAGAGAAAGAGGAATTACCATTTATTCTAAAAACTGTAGTGTAAGATATAAAGATGTAAAAATTAATATTGTGGATACACCAGGACACGCTGATTTTTCAAGTGAAGTAGAGCGTATTATGTCAACAGTAGATACAGTAATCTTATTAGTTGATAGTAGTGAAGGACCAATGCCACAAACTCGCTTCGTATTACAAAAATCTTTAGAAAAAGGATTAAAACCAATTTTATTAATTAATAAAATTGATAAAAAAGATCAAAGAGCTGAAGAAGTAGTAGATATGGTTTATGAGTTGTTTATGGATTTAAATGCAAGTGATGAACAATTAGATTTCCCAATTTTATATGGAATTGCAAAACAGGGAATTGTGCAAAGAAGTTTAGAAGAATCAGCTACAAATATGGAAGCATTATTTGAAACGATTATTGAACATACACCAAGTTATCCAAATAAAGATGAAGATGCATTACAGTTACAAGTAAGTGCATTAGATTATGATGATTATATTGGAAGATTAGGAATTGGTCGAATTTTCTCTGGAACTTTACAAGAAGGAAAACAAATCACAGTATGTGATAGTTTTGGAAATAAGCGTAATAAAACGATTTCTCAAATTTTCGTATATAATGGATTAAAAAGAACATCAGTAAAACAAGCATTTTCTGGTGATATTGTAACTTTTGCAGGAATTGAAGATATTTCAATTGGAGAAACAATTTGTAATCCAAATGAGTTAATTCCATTAGAATCAATTAAAATTGAAGAACCAACTTTAACGATGAACTTTATCGTAAATAAATCTCCATTTGCGGGATTAAGTGGTAAATATGTTACTTCAAGAAATATTCGTGATCGTTTAAATAAAGAGTTAGAAGTAAATGTTGGATTAAGAGTAGAAGATAGCGAATCAGGAGATGTGTTCAAAGTTAGTGGACGTGGAGAGTTACATATTTCGATTCTTTTAGAAAATATGCGTCGTGAAGGATATGAAGTTGCAGTAAGTAAACCAGAGGTTATTATGCATCGTGATGAAAATGGTACATTACAAGAACCAGTAGAAGAAGTAATTGCGATTGTTCCAAGTGAGTATGCAGGTACTGTAATTAATAAATTAAACTTACGTAAAGGGATGATGATTAATTTAGAAGAAGAAAATGGATATTCTCGTATTACTTATGATGTAGTAACTCGTGGTTTATTAGGATACCGTAGTGAATTTATCAATGATACTAAAGGAGAAGGTACTTTAGTTCGTCGTGTAAAAGGGTATGAAGATTATAAAGGAGAAATTACACAAAGAAGTAATGGAGCAATGATTTCAACTGAAGATGGTAAAGCAATGACATATGCGTTATTCAATTTACAAGAAAGAGGGACATTATTTATTACTCCACAAACTCCAGTATATGAAGGAATGATTATTGGAATGAGTGCTCGTAATGTGGATATGGATGTAAACCCAATTAAAAATAAAAAATTAACTTCAATTCGTTCTTCAGGAGCGGATGAAGCGATGCGTCTAGTACCAGCTAAAATTATGAGTTTAGAAGAGGCTTTAGAGTTTATTAATGATGATGAATTAGTAGAAATTACACCAGATGCAATCCGATTACGTAAAAAAGGATTAAAACCACATGAAAGAAAACAAAAATACAGAGAAACACATACCAACTAATTTTGTTTTTGAGGGGAATATTAGTGTAAAAGCTGCAATTGAATCAAAACATCGTGATGTTTATGAATTAATTGTAGATGAAAGCAAACATGATAAAGACACAAATTATATTATTGCTTTAGCACATAAAAATAATATTCCAGTAAAAAAAACAACAAGAGAAGAAATTGATATTATTGCAAGTGGAACAACACATGGTGGTTTGATTGCAAAAGTTGGAGAACGACAATTTCAAGAAATTGAATTAAATCATGATTTAATTGCACTTGTAGAAGGAATTGAAGATCCATATAATTTTGCTCATGTGATTCGTAGTTTGTATGCAGCGGGTTGTAAAACGATAATAATGGGTGAGCGCAATTGGAATACAGCAAGTGATGTATTAGCGAAAACCAGTGCAGGAGCAAGTGAGCGCATTAATATGATTGTAGCTAGTGAATTAGAAGTGGTGTTGAATCAATTGAAACAACATGGATATCAAATTATTTGTGGAAATCGTAAAGATGCAATTTCATTGTATGACCACCATTTCCAAGCGAAAACTGTATTATGTATTGGTGGAGAAATGCGAGGATTATCAAAAAAAGTAAGTGAATGTAGTGATATTAATGTGTTTATTCCATATTTAAGTGATTTTAGAAATGCACTTACTAGTGTATCTGCCACAAGTGTTATGGCATTTGAATATGTTCGACAAATGAGAGGGAAATAAGATGAGTGTAGTATTTAAGGTTAAAAATAAAAAGTTTATTACATTTCAAAAAGTATTAAGTATTCAAAATTTGTGTAGCTATGTGCAGAATTTAGAAATATTTGGGGTAAAAGAAGATTTTGATTATCGAACAGCTTTAGATAAGTATGGGATTGCGATTTTAGGAATCGAGAATGAAAGTGCCAAAGGAATGGAAGTTTGGTATGAAGAACATTATTATAATATTCGTCTAAATACACCTGCTACTCGTAAAGATTGGCAAATAGCAATTGAATTTATTAAAAAGCTATATTTAGATTTAAATACGAAATTATTATGTGAAGATAAAGAATATAGTTTAGAAGATTTAGAAAATTTCCCATATATTCATGATATTCGCTATGGCATAGAATTAATCATTAAAAATGTTGAAGAAGATAATTTAACCTTGTATACACATGGTGTTAATCAAACTGTAGCAATTGGAAAAGAAATGGTAAAAAAAATCAAATCAGGGAATATGATTGATGAATATGAAAAATTAATGACAAGTACACAATATTATGATGCTCATAGTGCAAACCAGAAATTTTATGAAAAAGATGGTGCAATTAAAGGAATCTATGTATTATCTGAAAATATACCTACTATTATTCCTTATGAGCCTTATATTACTTATGAATATAGCAATGTTATTCAAAGTTCAAAAGATGTAGATTGGAAATTAGTAGTATACTTTGTGGAAAGGGAAGAAATCGTAGAATTAGAGTATAATAAATTTATTAATAATTTAGATAAGAGTCAATATCATTTTATTGATGAAAATCATATTTTAGTTCAAGCACAAAGTGAAACACAACTACAAGAAATCGCTAGTAAAAGTTACTGTTAAAAGTAACTTTTTTATGTTATAATATATAAAAATGGAGGAATATTATGAGAATTGGATTATTTACAGATACTTATGAACCAGATATTAATGGAGTTGTAAGTAGTATAGTGACACTACAAAATGCACTTGAGAAATTAGGTCATGAAGTTTTTGTGGTTACGAATCATAATAAATTAGGAATTGAAAAAGTAGGAAATGTATTGTTTTTACCTGGAATTGAAATTAAAAGGTTATATGGATATACAATGAGTTCATTTTATAGTTTTAAAGGAAAAGCTGAAATTGAAAAAATGAATTTAGATATTATTCATGTACATACTGAATTTGGAGTAGGGATTTTTGCGAGAATGATTGCAAAATTTTTAAAAATTCCAATTGTGGCAACTTATCATACTGCATATGAGGATTATACACATTATGTGAATTTTATGGATATTAAATTTATTGAAACTTATTCAAAGAAATTAGTAGGTAAAATTTCTAAATTATATTCTAATGCAGTAAATGCAGTAATTGCACCATCTTTCAAGACAAAAGAAATGTTGGAAAGATATGGAGTAAAAAAACCAATTTATGAAATTCCTACTGGATTGAATTTATCACGATTTAATGATGTTGATTTAAATTATGTAGCAGAAATTAGAAAGTTTTATCATTTAGATGAAAAGGATAAATTAGCAATATTTGTGGGAAGAATTGCACCTGAAAAAAATATAATTATGGTAATTGAATCTTTCAAATATATTGAGGGAGTAAAATTAATGATTGTAGGTGGTGGACCACAATTAGAAGAATTAAAACAATATGCGAAACAATTAAATATTGAACATAAAGTGATATTTACAGATAAAAAAGAAAATCAATTTATTCCTCAATACTATGCATGTGCATCTTGTTTTGTGAGTGCTTCTACAAGTGAAACACAAGGGATGACTTATATTGAAGCGTTAGCAGCAAGAAAAGTCGTATTTGCTAGAAGGGACGAAGTTGTAAAAAATTTAATTCAAGAACATAAAAATGGATATTTCTTTGATGATGCACAAGAATTAGCGTATAAAATGCAACAATACTTTAATTTAACTGAAGAAGAAAGAATGAATCAACAAGAATACTGTAAAGAAAGTGTAAGACGCTATGATGATTTAGAATTTGGTAAGAAGGTAGTTAAAATGTATGAAGATGTAATTAGAGATAAAATTGTGATAGAAGAAGTTCGATTTGAAAAAGATAGTATTGCTTTAATCACAAACTATGAAGAAATACGAGTAGATTTAGATACTTATGTAGAACATCATTTAGCTAAAGGTAAAGAAATATCAAATGAATTATGGGATATTTTATCAAAAAATAATAAAAAATATCAGGCTTATTCAAGTATACTTCGTAAACTAAATTATAAATCTAGAACAGAAAAAGAAATTCGTATGCTATTATTAGAGTTTGAATTAGATCAAGACGAAATCGAAGAATTAGTAGGAAAACTAAAAACGCATCGTTTGATTGATGATGAATCCTATAAAGAATCGTTCTTAAATTCAAGTAGAATTGAATACTATTCTAATAAAGAAGTAATAAAAGAATTAGCTGAAAAAGGAATAGAAATATCGTTTTTACCAAGAGATGAAAAAGAAGTAGCATTAAAATATGGTCAAAAATTACTTCGTACAACACAAAGAAAATCACTTCACCAACAAAAAAATTATATTCGAAGCAAAATGTATCAAGAAGGATTTAATATTGACTCCATTACTTATGCTATGAATCAGTTAGAGTTTGTGTTAGATGAAGATAAAGAAAAAATGTTGTTAGAAAAAGTATATCAAAAAGCAAATAGATTATATGCTAAATATTCTGGATATGAAAAAGAACGTCGTGTTCGATTATACTTAAAAACAAAAGGATTTAATTATGATGATGTGGAGGTAGTAGATGAAGATTAATGAATTTGAAAGTGGTAATACAATTGAAGCTACTTTACTTGTAAAAAGTGTAAATCAAGGTGTAACCAATAAAGGGAGTGCTTATTTATCATTGGTATTTCAAGATAGTAGTGGTTTAATTGATGCTAAACTTTGGGATACAAGTGAGGCTTTAATTCAAGAAATGAAACCCGGAAATATTTATGATGTTAAAGCGAATGTAATTAATTATAAAAATGTGAATCAATTAAAAATTGAGAGTTTAAAATTAAATGAGACTTACGATATTACTAATCTTTTACGTAGCTCTTCTTTTTCAAAAGAGGAACTGCAAGCTGAAATTAAATCATACATTGAATTAATCAAACATCCCCATGTGCATAAAATTGTGGTAGAACTACTGAAAGAATATCATGAATCTTATTTTGAATTTCCAGCAGCGATGAGTAATCATCATAATTATGTAAGAGGATTAAGTGAGCATGTTGTAACAATGCTAAGAAGTGCAAAAGCATTAGCGAGTATTTATACCTTTTTAAATACAGATTTACTATATGCAGGAATCATTTTACATGATTTAGGTAAGTTAATAGAATTGAGTGGGCCAATTGCAACGACTTATACTTTAGAAGGAAATTTATTAGGTCATATTAGCATTGTAGTTGGAAAAATGGAAAAAATTATTGATAAATTCAATTTAGATAGTGAAGTGGTCTTATTGTTGAAACATGTAGTTTTAGCACATCATGGTAAATTAGAATTTGGATCACCAGTATTACCACAAATTCCAGAGGCAGAAATTATTCATTATATCGATAATATTGATGCTCGAATGAATGCGATTCGTCAAGCATTTGAACCACTTGATGCAGGAAATTTCACACCAAGAATTTTTGCATTAGAAAATCGTAGTTTTTATAAAGCAAAACAAGATTAAGTTGTATTGAATTTGTATTTGAATAGTAAATATGTTATATTAATTTTGTACGAGGGAGCGTAAGCTGAGAACAGAAGAAAAATCTGGACCTCAAACACCTGATTTAGATAATACTAACGTAGGGAGTACAAACTTTATTTTTTAAGTGTGCTCTTTTAGAGCACTTTTTTTATGAAAGGAAATGAAAATATGAACGCAAGTATCTCGATTCAAATTTTACCAATGAACACAGACACACCTACTGTTATTAAAGTGGTTGATAAAGTGATTGAATATATTCAATCATGTGATGTTTCAATGGTTGTAGGGCCATTTGAAACAACAATGGAAGGAGAAATTCATCAATTATTGGATATCTTAAAAAATTGTATATTAATTGCAGGAGAAGAACATCAACACATTTTCTCAAATGTGAAGATTGCTTATCACAAACAAGGTGTACTCACAATTGATGATAAAATAAGTAAATATAGTGAAAAATAAAAGTTTTATTATTACGTTTAGTATTTTGATTATACTGTGGCAAGTGATGGGAAATATGGGAATGCTACCGAAGTTTATTATTCCAACCCCACTTGAAATTATTAATGGATTTATTAATGATATTGAGTTAATTGGATTTCATAGTAAAGTTACATTAATTGAAGCTTTTTTAGGGTTAGGTATAGGAATATTAATTGCAGTTATTTTGGCGATTTTAATGGATTTATTTTCAACTGTATATAATATTGTATATCCATTTGCAATTATTACTCAAACTATTCCTACTGTAGCGATTGCACCAATACTTGTGCTATGGTTTGGATATGGGATTGAACCTAAAATCTTATTAGTGAGTATTACATCGGTATTTCCAATTTTAGTTGGAATTTTAAATGGATTTAAGAATTGTGATCTAGATTCAATTAAGTTTCTTCAGTTAATGAATGCAAGTAAATTTCAAATTTTATGGCATGTAAAATTACCATCAAGTTTAGGATATTTTTTTGCAGGGTTAAAAATCAGTGTTTCTTATGCATTAATTGGAGCAGTAGTATCAGAATGGTTAGGTGGATTTGAAGGATTAGGAGTATATATGACACGAGTAAGAAAAGCATTTTCTTATGATCGAATGTTTGCAGTAATTGTGTTTATATCGGTACTTAGTTTATTATTAATGAAAATTGTGGATTTAATCCAGAAATATAGTATCCCTTGGGAAAATATAGAGGAGAAAAAGTAATGAAAAAAACATTAGCTTTAATTTTAAGTTTAGCTTTAGTAGGATGTACAGCTACTAAGCAAGAAACTACATTAAAAGAAGTTCAATTTATTTTAGATTGGACACCAAACACAAATCATACAGGATTGTTTGTGGCACAAGAAAAAGGTTATTTAAAAGAAATTGGAGTGGATTTAAAAATTCAACAACCACCTGAAGGAAGTACAACAGAATTAATTGCAAATGGAAAAGCACCATTTGGAATTAGTTTTCAAGATTCATTAGCTAAAAAATTTGAAAAGAAAATTCCGGTTACTGCTGTTGCGGCAGTAATTGAGCACAATACATCAGGAATTGTATCTTTAAAAGATAAAAATATTTTATCACCAAAAGATTTAGTAAATGTGAGATATGGAACTTGGGATGATCCAATTGAATTAAAAGTAATTGAAACAGTAATGAAAAATGAGAATGCTAATTTT